>CAZTEZ010000023.1:0-8210 GCA_964611815.1 uncultured Bacteroidia bacterium
GCGATCGACAACCGCCGCAAGCGCTCTGCGATCGACAACCGCCGCAAGCGCTCTGCGATCGACGAGCTGAGCTTCGCACTGCGCCTCACGGGTTTGCGGG
Source organism: uncultured Bacteroidia bacterium (assembly GCA_964611815.1). Taxonomy (GTDB): domain Bacteria; phylum Bacteroidota; class Bacteroidia; order J057; family CAZTEZ01; genus CAZTEZ01. The sequence continues at coordinate 101 of CAZTEZ010000023.1, forward strand.
CCATGCACAAAGCGCATTTGCTGGAAGCCCAGGTGAAAGCCCGCAAAGCCGACTTCGCCAAAGACGAGGCAGTGATCGCCAACCTGGAGCTCGCCGCACAGAATCGGCTCGATCAGGCGGCCTTTGTGCGCAAAGAAGCACTGCAGGTCATCGATCGCCTCGTCGCAGGCTTCCGTCATGCAAGGGGTCAGCAGACGGCCAAAACGCACACCGAAACCGGCCATAAATACCGCTACTACTACCCGCTGCTCTACCTCACGGTTTGGGAGCAGGAGGAGGCGCTGGTGGAGAAGGCGATCAAGTGATGTTTTAGAACCTGGGTTTTCAGGATTAGGGTCAAGATTCAAAGGATTGTCTTTAAAGGCTCTAGGGTCTATCTCAAGACCATAAGCATGGTGTCATCCCGAGCGCAGCGAGGGATCTAATTGTGTCTTTAGAGCTATGCCAAGTGCGATTATATACTTCGACTTCGCTCAGCATGACAAGCCTTTTGGGTTTTGGGATAGACCCGGATAAACCCTGAAAAACGAGGTTGTAAGGTCTATTCGAAAACCATAAAAAAGGAGGTACATGCTGAGCCGAAGGCGAAGTACTTACGACTTGCTTTCACACGCCATTTGGGGTTGTAGGTCCTTCAGGCTACGCCCTCAAGATGTACCGAGTTGATTATCCTGAAAATCCCGCCCCCAATCCTGTAAATCCTGGTTCTAAAGAAGCGCCGCCTCAATATCCCACCAAATGTCTTCCAGCGCTTCCAGCCCCACAGACACGCGTACGAGCCCGGCACTGATGCCCAGCGCGTTGCGCTCGTCGTCTGTAAGCTTGGCGTGGGTGGTGCTGGCGGGGTGGGTGCAAATCGTGCGCACATCGCCGAGGTTGGGGCTGTGGCTCAGCATCTTGAGGCTGTCGAGAAAACGCTTGCCGTCTTCGTAACCGCCCTTCACTTCAAACGTGACGATACCGCCGCCCTGCGACATCTGCTGTTTGGCCAACTCGACTTGCGGGTGGCTCTCCAGAAACGGATAGCGCACGCTGGCAACTTTCGGGTGCTCGCTCAAGCGCTTAGCGAGGGCCTCGGCGCTCTTGCACTGCGTGTCGAGGCGGACTTTCAGCGTCTCCAGGCTCTTGCTAAGCACCCAAGCGTTGAAGGGTGAGAGCGACGGCCCGGTCGTGCGGCAAAAGCGGTAGACGCGGTAGATGAGCTCCTCGCTACCGGCGACCATCCCGCCCAGCACCCGGCCTTGTCCGTCGATGTATTTCGTGCCGGAGTGGATAATCAGGTCGGTGCCATACTTGATCGGCTGCTGCAAATAGGGCGTGGCAAAGCAGTTATCAACCGCGAACAGCAGCTCGTGTTCGCGTGCCAACTCCCCCAGAAACTGCAAATCAGCAAGCTCGAGCCCGGGGTTGGAGGGCGTTTCGACGAAGAGCATCTTCGTGTTCGTTTGCACCGCACCGGCCCAGGCGTCGTTGTCTTTCAAATCCACGAGGCTGACTTCGATGCCCCACTTGGGCAACCAGTTTTTGACCAGCCCCAGCGTGCCGCCAAACAACGCGCGCGAGGCCACCACATGGTCGCCCGCTTCTAGGAAGGTCATCAGGCTTGCGAAGTTGGCCGCCATACCCGTGGCGGTGGCGAAACAGGCTTCAGTACCCTCCAGTGCGGCGATTTTGTCCTGCAGCTCCTGCACGCTGGGGTTGGAGTAGCGCGAGTACACATCGCCCGCCTCCTCTTCGGCGAACAGCGCCCGCGCCTGCTCGGCATCCTCAAACACAAAGCTGGAGGTGAGGTACATGGGCGTGCTGTGCTCGCGCTTGGTGCGGGGCATCTGCATCCGGATGGCTTTGGTCTCAAAGCTGGCGTCGTCGGGCAGCTGGGCGTCGAGGGAGCGGGCGGGGCGGTTGGGGCGGTCGGGCATGCGTCTGTTTGCTAGTGTTTAAGCGAATCTCCTGAATTTCGGGGTTTGGGGCAATACCCTGCATTCTTTAATGCATAGGTACAGACCTTGGAAGTACTTTTAATATACCATTGTACTGACATAGATCCTTCCCGTTCGACTGCGCTCAGGACAGACTCAGCTCAGGACGACTAACAAATAACTGTTACTCAGCAAAAAGCCCCTGCTATCAAGCAAGTGCTTTTCGGTTTTTGAACCAGAATTTCCAGAATTAACGGAATTCGCAAAATGCGATCATCCTGAAAATCCTGTCTTCAATCAGGCAAATCTTGGTTCTTCATCAATGACCCATCTGTGTCAGCACGGTGTCGGCCACGTCCATGCCGTGGTCGATTTCGGCTTTGGTGATGGTGAGCGTCGGGCGGAAGCGAATCGTGCGCGTTGAGGCGCCGAGGAACATCACGCCGTGGTCCCAGCCGTGCTTCACGAAGTGGTCGCGTGTGTGCTGGTCGGGCAAATCGAAGGCGCAGATGAGCCCGCGGCCGCGCACGTTGCTCAGCGCGTCGGGGTGCTTCTCTTGCAGCTCGTGCAGCTTTTTCAAGAGGTGCGCACCGCTCTCGCGGACGTTTTCGATGACGTTGTCCTCTTCGTAGATCTCCAGGATTTTGCGGATGCGTACCATGTCGACCAGCTGGCCACCCCAGGTCGAGTTGATGCGCGAGCTGACGTTGAACACGTTTGTTTCGACCTCGTCAACTTTCGGGCCGGCGAGGATACCGCTGACTTGCATCTTCTTGGCAAACGCGATGATGTCGGGGCGGGCGTTGGGGCCGAAGTGCTCGTGTGCCCAAAACTCGCCTGTGCAGGCCATGCCCATCTGCACTTCGTCGTAGATGAGCATCGCCTCGTTCTCGTCGCAGAGTGCGCGCACCTGCTCGAGGAACTCCTTGCGGAAGTGGTTGTCGCCGCCCTCGCCCTGGATGGGCTCGATAAGCACAGCGGCGATGTGGTCTTTGCGCTCGCGGAAGTGGCGCTTCATTTGCGCGATGGCCAGTTTCTCATGCTGCTCCAGTGCCTCCTGCTTTTCGGGGGTCAGCGGGAAGTGGATTTTGGGGTTCGTCACGCGGGGCCAGTCGAATTTCGCGAAGTGTTTCGTTTTCGTCGGGTCGGTGTTCGTCACACTCATGGTATAGCCCGTGCGGCCGTGAAAAGCCTGCTCAAAGTACATGATCTGGTGTCCCACCTCGTGGCGGTAACCTTTCATGAAGTTTTTCTGCACCTTCCAGTCCATTGCGACCTTCATAGCGTTTTCGATGGCCAGGCCGCCAGAGTTGATAAAGAACGCGTGCGTCAGATAATCGCGCTTACACACGCGGTTGAAAACCGACACGAAGTCGGCGTACTGCGTGGTGTAGATATCGGAGTTGGCGGGGTTGATGAGCGCAGCTTCAAAGAGGTCCTCTTTGAAGGCCTCGTCACTGAGCATTTTGGGGTGGTTGTAGCCCAGCGGAATGGTGGCAAAGCAAGTGAAGAAATCGAGCAACTCGCGGTTGTGCAATTGATCGTACACGCGGGCGCCCTTCGATTTTTCGAGGTCCATGACCATATCCATGCCGTCGGCAAGAATGGACTGCTTCAGCGTTTCGTGGACTTTCTCGGGGGCGATGTGTTTGGTGGTGGCTACAGACATAAGCGGTGGTTTCGTGTTGAGTTTATGAGTTAGGGGTGGATGTGAGAAGTTAACGTGCAGGTGTCGTCTTTAATACAACAGCGTCTTGCGCGAGCGCTGCAACGTGTTGCAAAACAAGTGTTTTTTGGGCAAACGCCCTAATTGGCAGTGGTCCATCCTCATTGACCTAAGGGTGTAAATCTCTGACTGGCAGGCAGGTGGTTGTAAAAGTGTCTAATCCGACAGACAGATCGTTCCAATAAACTGCCAAGCTTGTCAGTTGAAATGCGCATTCTCTGGTTTGGCACAGTTCTGGAAACAATCATCACTGAGTAGCGTTTATTAAGTAAGTGGGTTACGTAACTGCAAATTGCGCACTTCAACCGATGTACTTTTTGCAAAACTGACCTAGATTGGGTGCAAATCAACCTCCAAACAGAATATACGCAACACAGCAACACGACTAGCCTGAAAGCCTCTCGTAGGCAAGATTCAGAGTCGGTCTAAGCAAGACCCAGGACCGCATTCAACCATTGACCTTTTACCCGCTATTCAACACCTACGGATCACCTTCAAGAACAACTTAACGGGAGAGCAGTATGATAAACGAAAAACAATTTAACGCGATGGTCCGCTTGCTCGACGACGAAGACCCCGTCGTTCAGCAGCAGATCGAACAGGAGCTCAAAGACATGGGCCTGGAGGCCATCAGCCGCCTCGAAGGCATTTTGCCGACGCTCGAAGACAACGCCATCCAAGAACAAGTGGAGGCCATGATAGCCCGTCTGCAAAGCCAGCAGATCGGCGAGCAGCTCTACGAGTGGCGCAAGGGTGGCGGGGAAGACCTCCTGGAAGCCTGGATGCTCATCAACCAAATTGAGCACCCCGGGATGGACACCCAGGTCTTTCACAACGCCATCAACCGCCTGGCGAGCCGCACCTGGCTGCAGATCAACGTCGGCATGAACGACCTCGAGAAACTGAGCGTCATCAACCGCCTGTTGTACTCGATGGAGGCCTTCAGTGGCAACCACGGTTCGCCTGAGGCGCCCGACAACAACCACATCAGCTTTGTGCTGAACGAAAAGCAAGGCAACTCGCTGAGTATGTGCATGCTCTACAGCATTCTTTCTGAAAAGCTCGGCGTGCCGCTGCAGATCGTGAACTTCAACGGCTATTTCGCGCTGCGCTATCTCAGCCGCGATTCGCACTTTTACATCGACGCCTACAACAAAGGGCTGTTTTTCACGCCCCAGCAAGTGGAGCGCTTCCTGAAAAAGCTGGGCGCCGAAGACAACCTGAACACCTACAAGCCGCTGTCGAATATCTACGTGATACTCCAGCTCTTGCAGGCGCTGGAAGCCACCCACAAACTCGCCAACAACGACGAGCAGGTGGCGCGCTATCAAGAGATTCAAAAAGCGATTGAAATCCGTTTCTAAGGACGCTAAGCGTCAATAATCGTTTTCTGCCGTGCTCAGGTTTGGGCGCGGCTTTTTTTGTGGGCTGGTTTATGGCAGTGGCTGGTTAGTCCAGTCTTCTGCGGCACCGCGAATTGCCACGATTACAACCACTTGTTCGGCATTAAGCACCTTGTAGAAAAGTAGCTTCGACTTATCGATCAATGTCTTCCGTATTAGACCAGAGGGCCTATGCAACGGTGAACCCATAAAAGGTTGAGCACTCAAGCGTTCGATAACAGCGTTCAGTCGTTCTTCGAACTCTAAAGCAGCTCGCTCAGAGTAGTTTTGCTCAAGCCATACGACTTGGTTTCAAAAGTCACGTTCGGCAATATCGCCAAACTGGACGCTGAACTGCATATTAACGGCGTTGTCGTTGTCGCTGCTCTCGTCGTTCGGCAGCCTCCTCGCGAATTTGAGACCAGGGCTTGCCCCGTTCGCCGCGTTCAATAGCAGCCAGCCCTTCATCAATCGCTTTAGCAGTTGCTGGGTCAAGTTCATCGATTCCTTGCTCACTCAGCTCGCCGCCCTTGTTTTCCAGCAACGCGCGTAGCTCGGTGGTGAGCTCAGATTCCTCGATGGTCAGGATGTATTGTTTGATGGCCATAGTGATAAGTTAAGCGTTTTTGCGCCACATTCTCCCTAACTTGCCGAAAAGCCATCTGCCATGCATGAGCTCAACGACATCCAATTCGAGATTCTGGACGCGCTGTATTTCGTCGAACCCCTGGAGAACATCCTCAGCGAGGTCGACGCCAGCAGGGAGGTCGTGCAAGACGAGCTGCGCACGCTCATCGACTGGCGCTATGTGCAGGCGATGAGCTTCGACGACGACGCCCAGGACTACCTGCCCAGCCCGCACTACGACACCGACAAGATGGGCGATTACCGTTACCTGGCGACCAAGCAAGGCCTGATGGCCCACCAGGGACGGGGGTGATTTTCAATTGGAGTCGGCGGAGAACCAGAATTTTCAGAATTCACAGAATGGACAGCATTCAATCCTGATTTTGAAAATTGGGTGAATTCTGAAAATTCTGGTTCGTCTTTACTCCACCACCACCCGCACGGCCTTGTAGGTCTGCTGCGGGCTGTTGACTTGCAACAGATACACCCCTTTGCTGACGGGCAGTGTGAGTGTTACTTCGTTCTCAGTTAAGTCGCCCGACCAGATGCGCTGGCCCAGCAGGTTGCTGAGCGTGGCCGTTGTGCCTTCTCCGAAATCGCCGCGAACGGTGAACGTGCCGTTGTTGGGGTTCGGGAAAACGACCAGCTCGGTCGCGCGGTTATCGTCGAAGATCTGCAGCTGGCGCAGCTCCGAGAAGTCCGTCGTGCCGTCGAAGTCGATCTGGCGCAGGCGGAAGAAGTACAGTCCCGGTGCTAGGTCGTAGACCATGTGCTCGTACTGCTGCGCTTCGGTAGTGGTGCCTTGTCCCGGCACAAAAGCCGCCTGCTCGAAGGTCTTGGCGTTGGGGCGCAGCATCTCGACGGCAAAACCGTAGTTGTTCAGTTCGTTGGCGGTGCTCCAGGTCAGCAGCGCATCGTTAGTATGCTGGCGCTGCACGCTGAAATCGAGGTACTCAACAGGAAGTACGTCTGCCGTAATGCTGCCGATGCCGAACTGCGAGAAGCCAGTGATACCCGAAAAAACGATCTCGGCGGTCTCCAGCGGGATACTTTGGCGCACCGCGCTGGTGGCATCGGTCAGCGGGCCCCAACTACCGGTCGCGCGGCTGCCACGGCTAAACAGCTTCAGGTTGCTGGGCGTGGCGATATCTAAGTCTTCAACGGGTGCGACGTTGCTGAAGGTCATCTCGGCATCCGTGAAACCGCCCGCACCAAATTGATTGACGACGTAGTAGGGCGCGGCCATCAGGGTCTGCAGTGTGGGGTGCGTGGCATCGGGCAGCGTCGTGTTGGGGTTGTGCTCGATATTGAGGCGCGAGACAACAATGTCATATGAGCCCCCAACACCCGTAAAGTCGATATCGACGTCCGTGCCGGTGAACGTCTGCACGCCATCGGCTGCAATACCATTCACGCGGGCGCTCACGCCCTTGCCGACGGGCAGGGTGCTGGGCACCAGGGCCACGGGTTGGTCGCCCTCGGGTTTCAGTACCTCGCCCTGCACACGGTTGTAACGGTCGACGATAAAGCGGCTGCTGTCAATGGCGTTGTACTGGAAGTAGGCGGCAATGTCTTCCGTACAGCCCTCACGGATGAGGTGCATGCGCTCGCGCACTTCATCCTGAGAGAGTTCGGTGGTATGCAACACAGTCTCGTCGATAAAGCCAGAGAAGTAATTCTCGACATCCTGGCGCTGCCCGCCGCTGGCGGCTTTGCCGATCGTCAGCCATTGGCGGTCGTCGACGTTGCCAGTGCTACCGGCCAGGCTGGGGCCTGTGGCGTAAGTCACTTCCTCGCCATTGAGGTAAAGCCGCAGGTTGGCACCGGCAGCGTCTTTCACGGCGGCGATGTGGTACCAAGTGTCAACGGCGATGTTCACGTTATCGCTGCGCACCTCCACGACGGGGTCGCCGGTGATGGCGTACACCTGGTAGTCGGTGCCATCGTAGTGGATGCCGAGCTCGTAGTCAATCTCGTCGCGGGTGATGGCCTTCGAAATCAGCGTGAGCTTTTGCCCGGCTGTTGTGGCACCCAAATCTGTGGGGCGGAACCAGGTGGAGACGGTGAAGCCATTGGCGCTATTGCTGAGGTCAATTTTTTCATCTGGCAAAACAGTCAGGCAGACGAGGTCGAAATTGGGCGCTGCGCCACCGGCCTCGTTGGTCGAGAACATCGTGCCGGGGTCGTTGTAGGTCTCTGGACCGTCGGCAAACGTGTTGCTGACGACCACTTCGACGGTATTGCTCATGTCGAGGTCGCTGCCATCGCAGTTGGCGCCAAGCTGGCGGGCCGTCAGGGTGTGGCTGCCAACGCCTAGGCCGTCCACCGGAATTTCCAGATCAACCGTGCCGGTCGCCACGAAGGTGTCGCTGACGGCGCTCGCGCCATCGTAGAGCGCGTACTGCTCGTTGCGAATGGCACCCTCGATCTTCACGAATGCGCGGCAGTTTTCGCAG
>CAZTEZ010000023.1:8220-17537 GCA_964611815.1 uncultured Bacteroidia bacterium
CGCAGATGGTCTGTGTGGCGGGCGATACGGTTTTGGGGGATTGTTCGGGGGCGGGTGGGATGTAAAGCAGGTAGTCTTCGGTCTCGCCGTCGTCGGTAGACGTGCCGCAAGGGCCACCCATGCCTTTGCCCATCTGCAGGCGCATCAGAACGTGACCTCCCTGAAATGATGCGGGCATTGTGATGTCACCTTCAGCAGCTACCGCGGCGCCGGCTGCCGAGAAACCGCCACCAGAGCAGAATTGAAAGAAGTCTTGATAAGCCAGTAGCGTTTCTTCGTCCGTATCATCAAAGTCCCCATCCTGATTCCAATCCATGTAAACTACGACCTCAGGTGCAAAGGCGGGTGAAAACGCAAATGCATCATCAATGGCAATTTCTGCGTTCATGGTTTCGACATTGCAAACCGAAAGCATGTCGTCTATGACGGTGCCCGTGTTGTCTGTGTAACGGTTACAGCTGGGATCAGTCGCACTCGTTTTAGACATGTTGCCGCTTGAACTTTGGATACAATATAAGTTGATGAAGAAATAATCAGGGGTGCCGTCCGCCGCGCAGCTTGTCGTATAGCTCGGCGTGCAAGTTGGTGTACACGCATCCACATGCACCGTAACTGTCGCCGTTCGCGTCGGGCAGCCGGCGCCACCGACTTCATATTCGAAGCGGTACTCGCCCCCGGTGGTTGGTGTCGTCAGGTCCAGTACGTTGCCAGTCAGGCCACCGGCGCCGTCTACGTCCGTCCAGCTGCCACCGGCGACGGGGTCGCCACCCAAGCCGTCGGTCAGTAGGTTCACGGTGCCAGCGTTGCAGGCGTAGATCGTCGAATCGCGACCGCCCTGATCACAGGCAGAAGCCGGCGCCCAGTCGATCTCCAGTTCGTAGGGGGTGCAGGACGTGTTATACTCGGTCGGCACATTGAACACGCGCACATACACCGTGTCGCCGTTGGTCAGCGCCTGCGAGATGCTTTCATCCGTAGTGCCGCCGTTGGTGGAGCTGGCCAGCACGATACCGTCGGGCTGCAAGAGTTCGAGCTCGAAGTTTTCGGGCAAATCGCGCAGGGTGAGGTTGAGCGTGCCATCGTCGGTGGCGCGCAGCTCGAAGTAGTCCGACGGGCGATCGAGGTCGAAGAGCGACTCGGGGTTGAGCTGCAGCGTGGGGTTCAGGAGGTCCGTGCGCGTTACGGCATCAAGGTCAGCGATGCCCGTATAGGCCGTCGCGATGCTGTACGAAGGGCCGTAGTCGTCGATGCAGGGGCAGGTGAGGCAGGGGCGGCTCTGGAAGAAGGTGTTCGCGCGTTGGCCGGGCAAGTCGCCGAAGCCCACAGTCACACTAACCCCCACGGGGTTGGCCGGGAAGTCTGTCTTGTTGTGCCCGATGTGGCAATAGGACATGATACTGCCCATGTCTGAGTTGGCAGCGAGGGTGTTGATGGAAGTACAACTACCCGCGCCAGGCGATTCGTCAGAGAAGCAATCGTCGTAACGCTCGTTACCCGCACCCCAAGTGCCACAGCGATGCGTGTGTGGGTTGGCGTGGTTGTGGCCAGCTTCGTGGGCCACCACGGTTACGTTCCAGCTGTAGCTGGGCGCTGCTTCAAAATTGGGTGTGAAGCTGGCGTTGATGCCTGTGTTCTGCGGAAAGAAGCAAATCGTACCGCCCCAGGCAATGCCGCCGCTGTAGTTCACTGTGCTTTTGGAAGTCAGATAATGCGCCAAATCGCCATTGACACCACCGGCGGCTACCAGCTGGTCGTCGAAGCGGTCGAGCGCATCGGCGATGTCGACCTCGCTTTCTACGGTGGTCGAGACGGTGTTTATCACCACCTCGCTCACCACATGCGGCATGTCGTGCACTTCAAACGTGAGTGCAATCATGTTGTAAAGCGAGAGCACGTAATCGACGCTGTTCGTCACGTTGCTGCCTAGGTCGTTGTAGAGCGAAACGCCCACTTCCAGATACATCCGTAGCGTCTTGCAACTCACCACGTCGCGCAGCTGCGGCTCGTGCAGGTGGTCGTCCATGTGCTCTTGGTGGCGCTCCTGGATTTTGCAATCGGTGCCCTGGCGCACGATCAGGTCTTGCCCACGGTAGTGCACGTAATCGTGCTGGGTGGGGTCGTTGTAGGCCGGGCCCAGGTTAAAATCGGAGCCAGGCGTGCAATAGATGATCGTAATGTGGTTCTCGAAGACGCTCACCCCCACGAGCGAGGTGTCTTGCCCAGCGACCTTGCCCCAATAGTGAAACGACTCGCGATACGGGTAGGCGTACAACCCGCTGGCTGTGCGGGTTTTGACGCGCAAATCGTGAATCAGCCGATCGTTGCGCTCCAGATGTAGCTCGACGCTACCCCCGCCCATCGCCGGTATCAAAAGGCGCGCATGCTTGGGCGCGCTTTGGTAAAGTTTTTCCAGGACTTGGGGGCGCAGGCGCAAGACCTCCGCGTCTTCCAGAATGCCCTGAAAATCATACGCATGCTGCTGGTGGCGCTCGAATAGCGCGAAGCGTTCGGCGCTGCTGGCGGCCTCAGGTGCCGCTAACTGAAAGTTTTGAGCAGTTTGCACCTGGGCAACTGCGATGATCGGCAAGAAGGTGATAAAGCAAATCGCAAAGCGTAGAACTAGTGACATATGGGAGGTGAATTAGGAAAGAAGATTCAATTTACTGACTACCCAGACAGGAATCAATGCTGTTTGTATGGAAAATCAGGCACTTCAGTTTCAAACTACAAGCAGACCTGTGGATTAGTTCAATGCATGAGAGAGGGTTCATATTATCTGTTTACGATTAACCAAGTGCCATTAATTGTTGAGGTAGCCGAAAGCCAGCCCCACCCTCATGGAGTACGCGAGGAAAAGCCGCTTCACCCGAAAGCTACCCGCAACGAGATTTTCGTAACTTCCGGTCTGCTTATTCGCCCTCTGTATGCCTGCCCGTATGCCTACCCTAATCGTTGTCCGTTTGTGCGCCCTTGCGATGGCGCTGCCGTTTTGCTTGCTGCTGTTGAGCACCGCGCTGCAGGCCCAAACCACCCTGGAGCTGCCCGCTGGTAGCTCCTATACTCAAAACTTCGACGCGACCCCCGGCGCCAGTGGCACCGATTACCCCGCCGGCTGGGTGGCTTATGACACGAACGGCAACCCCGATACGCAAATGGACGTGGGCGACGAGGACAGCGACAGCGACGGTAACTACAACTTCGGCGGTAAGCTCGGCATCATTGGCGATGGCGACTTCGACAACGCTAGCATCGTGCTGGCGATCGACAACACCGAGCTGCGCGAGAACTTCCGCATTTCGTTCAAAGTCGAGAACATTGCCGATGGCGGCTTCAACTCGGCGAGTTTGACACTCGAGACCAGCACCACCTCGCCCACCAGCGGGTTTACGGCCACCACGGCCAGCTTTGCCACGGGTAGCTTTGGCGCGCCCAGCCAGGAGGTGTTCATTGACATCACGCTGCCGGGCATCGACAACCAGAGCGGGCCGGTGTACATCCGCTGGCAGTACGAAAACACAAGCTTCTTTGGCCGAGGCGATGGCCTGGCCATCGACAGCGTGAGCCTGCGCTGGGATGTGCTGCCTTTGACGGTCGACCTCGGTGGCGATCGCACGCTATGCGCGGGCGAGAGCATCACCCTGGACCCTGGCGTGGCCAGCGGTACTTTTCTGTGGACCAATGGCGCCACCACGCCCACGCTGAACGTCAGCACGGCTGGCACTGTGGGGTTGCAGGTAGTGCACAACACCGGGCAAGTCGCCGGCGATACGATCAACGTGAGCGTAGCACCCGGGCCCTCGGGCGCCACGCTTTCTGAGAACACCAACTCGCAGGGCACGCACCTGAGCGGCACCAGCGGGCAGCCCGATACAGTCTGCGGCTTCAACCCCATCATTTACGATTTCGCCAACCCCACCGGCTACTCCGACAGCAGCTACGGGCTCAGCTGGCAGGTGAGCAACCTGAGCGTCGAACGCGTGGGCAGTGGCGCACCCAGCGCGGGCAGCCTGACGTTCAACCCGCCGGGCTCTGGCAAAACACTCCGCTTTAAACCCGATGCGGCCGACGGCGACAATGTCTTCCGCCTGAGCTTTACGATCGACGACTTGCAAACCGGCTGCGAGGAGAGCTACCAGCGTTTCATCTACGTGGGGGCCGTGGCCTCGGCAACCGGGCTGCCCGAAGTGCGCTTTTTGTGCTTCAGTGGCGATACGGTCTTGCTGAACGCCATTGTGCCCGAGCAAGTGAGCTACCAATGGAGCACCAGCGCAACCGACGGGCTGATCTCTGTCAGCACACCCGGCACATACAGCGTGACGCTGCTGAGTCCCGGCGGGTGCAGCTTCTCCGACACCGTTGAGGTGGCTTTTGAGCCGCACGATCTGAACCTCGGCCCCGATACGTTTACCGTCTGCGGCCAGGCCGTTTTGGATGCGAGCTACCCCGGCGACGGCGATGGATTGTTCGTTTGGCAGAACGGCAGCACCGGCCCCACCTTTACGGCCACCAGCTCTGGCGACTACTTCCTGCATCGCAAAACCCCCAGTGGCTGTTTGCAAAAAGACAGCCTGTTCGTGAATGTGCGGCCACTACCCAGCCGCGGTAGCTTACCCGACGAAATCGGCGGCTGCCCGGGCGATGAGGTCGTGCTGAACACCGGCAACCTCAACGCCACCCACCTTTGGAGCACTGGCGAAACCTCGCCGAGCATCGTCGTGAGCGAGCCCGACACCTACAGCGTCCAGATGACGGGCGGGGGCTGCACCACCACCTACGAAACCATCGTGTTTGCGCTGCCCACCCCGGCGATTTTGCTGCCCGAAACGCTTGAGGGCTGCGAAGAAGCCGTGCTCACGGCGGGCAACCCCGGCTTGCCCCACCTCTGGAACACCGGCGAAACCACACCGAGCATCGTCGTAAACGCAGACGGCACGTACAGCGTGACGGTCACCAACGCTCTGGGCTGCGAAGCTCAGTCGAGCGTAGCGGTCACGATCGTCGAGCCGCCCAGCCTCGAGCTGCTCACCGAGCCGCAAGTCGTCGGCTCGGGTGAGCCTGTGGATTTCAGCGCTACGGCCGACAGCGAAGACATCACCTGGCTATGGAATTTCGGCAACGGCGCGTTCTCGAACCTGCCCAACGCCATTGAATACAGCTACCCCGAAAACGGCTCCTACACCGCCGTGGTCAGCATCAGCGAGGGCCCGTGTGTGGTCTCCGATTCGGTGCAGATTGTGGTCGAGGGAACGCTCTCGCGTGGCGGTGCGCTCGCTGGTGGCTTCAGGGTTTACCCGAACCCGGTGCGCGAGGTCTTGCACATCGACGGCATGCCCATTGGTCAGCATGCGCTGGTGCTGCGCGATATGTTGGGCCGGGTGGCGTGGCAGGCGAGCATCGACTACGGGCAAGCGCAATTAAACTTGCCGCCGCACATCGAGAGCGGTACCTACACACTGCAAGTCGGTGAGCTGGGTGCACAGAAGATCGTCGTCATTCGCTAGAGTCGGCCAAGCGGAAAACCGCTACGTAAAAGTATCAGGTGGCTATCCCTCAATTCGTAATTAGTTTACGAGATGTATCTAATAATAGCGTAACTACACGCTCTGGAGTGAATCTTTTGCTCCGAAGTATGTTAACTAAGAAATAGTCATCATCTCGTGTCGATCCCTGTCAACGTTTTTGCCCAAAAGACGCCGAATCCCAACGCGTACAAATTCCCCTGCAGCCTCGATTTGCTGCCGGAATCTATCCGTTGTGAGTACAAGGCGGAAGACTCACCCTACGACAACGTGTTCATCGACAGCTTCTTCAACAACTGGCCGGTCGAGCGCGTGTATGTGTCTGGCAACTTTGTGACCGTTGTAAAAGAGGCTGACAAAGAGTGGTTCATGTTTGTGCGCGAAGTGCGCGAGCACATCGCCGACAGCCTCCGTAACGGCGTACAACCTCCGCCAACCGATGGCAATTTCTGTGTCGACCATGGCGAAGATGCCGACCCGGAGCTAACCAACTGGTTCAATGGCCAGATCCTGAAAGCCACCGAGCAAGATGGCGGTGGTATTTTCATCGTGGAGTCCAACGATGGCGAGTTGACACTCAAGCTGGCCGGTGCGTGCTACAAGTGCCCCTACGCCCCCTTGACCATCGAACAAGGCATCGTAATGCCTATGAATGAACGCTACGGCAAGCTCAAGAAAGTGAAAGTCGTCGGGTAGGTTATCCCCACAAACTTCTTTGCGTCATCCCGAGCCTTGGCGAGGGACCTACAATTACAACCTCATGCCGTTACTGGTGTAGGTCTCTCTCCAAGGCTCGGGATGACGCTCATTATAGGGTTTTGGGTCAGCCTCTAGTCTGAATACTCGCCAGTTCGTTTTGGCACGACTTTGGCTGAGCCTTACGTGAAGGTGCTGGCCAAACACCCTGCTCCTCAACTACAAGTGTTTTTCCACGCCACGTGCTATGCTTACGTGTAGTGCTGGTGTACAAGCTTTACTTAATCTCACAGACTTTTTGAGGATTTAACATTTGTTTGTGGGGAAAGCCTGTATTTTTGCAGGAAACTTCAGGAACGCTCGTAGTTTCTGTGGGGTTTAAGTTTGACAGCTACCTAAACATCATGTGCGCAATAATCCCGTATTTTTCAACTGAAGCTTACCAGCGCACCCACCTGAGCATAACCACATTATGCGTCTATTCCTGACATCCCTGTTTGCCCTCAGCCTGCTGCTTTGCAGTGCCGCGCGTTTGCATGCACAGCAGCCCATCACCATCTCGGGTAGCGTCACCGACCAGGTGGATGCCCCGCTGATTGGTGCGGTGGTCTTCGAGAAGAACAGCCGCCACGGTACGACCGTCGGTTCAGACGGCACGTACAGCTTCCAAGTGCCCCGCACTGTCGACACACTCAACCTCGTCGTGCAGCTCGCCGGTTTCAACGATTTCAGCCGCAGCGTGCCCGCCCCCAAAGCCGACACGTATCTGATGGACGTCTCGTTGACACCCCTGGCCGTGGAAGACGTCGTCGTGACCGGCCGCGTGAAACTGCGCAAAGACGAGTTCGTGCAGTCGATCACGACGCTCGACCAGAACATGGTCTCGCAAGTGGCGCCGGCCAATCTTGAAGACGTGCTGCAGAATATTTCGGGCTACTCGAACACCGGGCAAATCAGCCTGCGGGGCAGTTCGGGCTATAGCTACGGTGCCGGCTCGCGCGTGGTCACGCTGCTCAACAACATGCCGATTATGACCCCCAACCTGGGCTCTACCGAAACCGAGCTGCTGCCCACGGACAACATCCAGCAAGTCGAGGTCATCAAAGGCGCGTCAAGTGTGCTGTATGGCTCGGGTGCCATGGGCGGTGTCATCAATGTGATCACCAAAGAGCCCACCGAAGACCCCTACACGAGCTTCCGCATTCGTGCCGGTGTGTTCGATGAGCCCGCCAACGACACCGCCAACTGGGATGGCCGCAGCGCTGCCGTCAGTGGCTCGGCACACTTCTTCCATGCGCGCAAGCTCAACGACTTCTACATCACGATGCAGACGGACCTCTCGACGAACACCGGCTACATGGAGGGGATGTTCAAGAAGTTCAACCGCAACCTGTTTATGTTGCGCTACGATACGCCCATAGACGGGCTGATCGTTCGGGCCAACTTGCAGACCTACGTTGAAAACTACAATGGCTCGCCGATCTGGGCGGACTACCCCGATGGCGCGTTGCAACCCCGTCAAGGTTTCAGCAGCGAGGTTTGGCAACAAAAAGTGATCTTCGACCCCCACATTGAATACAACTTTGCAAACGGCAAAGACAAGCTGGAATATCGTGGGCGAGTCTACAAATCACACGAGATGTTTCAGCGCTCTGGCACAACGGGCTACTATGACAACTACATGAACGAACTGCAACACACGCACTTCTTCGGGCGTCGCTATTCGCTCGTAACCGGGCTCTCGCACAACCGCACCTCCATTAGCGCCTCGGCATCTTATGGCACGGCAACGAGCGACCAGGTGGCTATTTTTGCGCAGTTTGAAGCCGAACTTACCGATCGCCTGCACCTCAGCGCTGGCGGCCGCTTTCAATACGAATACATCTCTGGCGACACCGCCCGCGACGAAGAGCTCCGCAAAGACCCCGCCTATCGTTTTGGTTTTACCTCGATGGCCGAACCGATCTTCCGCGGTGGACTCAACTATCGTTTTGGCAACAGCACTTACGTACGCGCTTCGGCCGGGCAAGCAGTGCGCAGCCCCTCTGTCGCCGAGCGCTTCACCAACGTACGCGTGGCGGGCCTTCTGAACATCGTACCCAACCCGACCATCGCACTCGAGAAAGGCTATACGACGGAGTTGGCGGTGCGTCAGAAATTCAAGTCGAAGAACGGCCTTTTCTCGGGTTATGCCGACCTCGCCGGCTTTTTGATGCAGTTCGACAACATGGTCGAGATGTACATCAACAGCGACGTGACGCTCGAGACGGGCGATGCGGCGCTGCAAGCCCAGAACGTCCCGGATGCGCGCATTGCAGGCCTTGAGCTGGAAACCAATCTACGCTATGAAGGCGAAGACTGGGGCTTTGGCCTCAATGGTGGCGTGACGTTCCTGGACCCCAAAGACCCCAACGGCGACCCTGCCTGGAACGGCGACGACAGTACGGAGGTCATCATTCGCGAGGCCGCGCCCATTCTGATCGACCCCAGCGGCCTGCCCGAAGACTACGAGTTTCCCGAAGACCGCCCCGAATTCCTGAAGTACCGCAGCCGCTGGATGGTACGCTACACCGGCGAGGCGAACTACAAGCAATGGGGCCTCACCAGCATCTGCCGCTACGACAGCCGCGTGGTGAACATCGACAAGCTGTTCATGATCCCAGCGCTCTTCCCGGGCACCCAGAAGTTTCGCCAAGTAAACCCCGGCGGCGCGCTCGTGTTCGACTTCATCCTCAGCTACGACATCCCCGGCAAAGAGAACTACAGCACGCTCAGCTTCCTGATCAACAACGCCTTCAACGAGGAGTACCAGGGCCAGGCCGCCACGCTGGGCCCACAGCGCAACTTCGGCGTGCAGTATCGACTGACGTTGTAAGGCTTGTCAGAGCAAGTCATGCGCGGTCATTTCTCTGCTGCGTAGGACAACTCAAGCACGTTTGACAACGATTGCTAATAGGATCTATCCCAAAACTTATTTGCGTCATCCCTCGCCAAGGCTCGGGATTACGCACTTTTTTTGATTTTGCGGTAGATTCCAGTCAGCACCACACAAAAAAACCCGCAGGCCGCCTTTCGGCGACCCACGGGCGGCTGACCACACGA
>CAZTEZ010000024.1:0-8669 GCA_964611815.1 uncultured Bacteroidia bacterium
TGTGCGAGCGCCACCCGCACAGCACCGCCTCGTGTGGTTGCAGCACCGCCTTCAGCGCCAGGATGTTCGTCGCCGTGCCACTCCATAGGAAATGCACCTCCGCATCTTCGTGAAACAGCTCCGCAAAGTGCTGCTTGGCCGCAATACTCCAGCGGTCGAGGCCATAGGCCATGGCGTTGCCGGTGTTGGCTTCGGCGATTTTTTCGAGCACCTTGGGATGAATGCCGGAGGCGTTGTCGCTGGAGAAATCGAGTGAGTGAAACATAGGTCTGCAGGTGATTTTACTGAAATCTACAAAAAGCCCGGCAACGCGTTCACCAGAAACAACAAACCCGACCAGTTGGTCGGGTTTATTTCGGCTCGGCATCTCACTGCATGGACAAAGATTGTCGCAGTTGCGGTCTGAAAGATGCTGCAAGGGCCGGGTCGACTCTGCTTCTGCTCAAAGCGTCTTTTAGGCTTTCACTTTTACTGTTTTACGATGCGTTCAATAAGCTGCTCGCCGGCGGCATTCACCCGTAAGGTGTAGAGCCCGCTGCTCAACTGCTGCATAGGCACGCCGATGACCAGTCCTTCGCGGTAGGCGTAGCTGCGTTGCAGCGCCAAGCGCCCTGCGGCATCAATAAGCTGCACATCAACGACACTTTTGGGGCTCAGGCCGCCGAAGTTCAGGTTCAGCACGTCGCTTGCGGGGTTGGGGTAAGCCTGCATCAGCAGCTGGCCATCTTCGGCGATCAGGACATTCACAGTGCGCGAGTACTCGGCTGTACCGTCCAGGTCGACCATCCGCAAGCGATAGTACAGCTGGCCGCTGGGCGGTTGCACATCCAGATAGTCGTACACCTTTGATCTATTAGATTTACCTGCAGCCGGTCTTTCATCCACTGCGATAAACTGTCCGCTCCCGTGGCGGCGCTCAATAACGAAGTGGCTGCTGTTGAGCTCTTGAGCGCTCGACCAATCAAGCTGTACATCGTGCGCATCCGTGAGTTTGGCACGGAAACCGATGAGCGCAACGGGCAGCGGAGAGACGAATTCGTCGGCGCCGATGTCGGGGTTGCGCACATCGCCGTCGATGTCAAAGGTGACAGCGGTTAATGGTGTCGCTTGGTCCAACATG
Source organism: uncultured Bacteroidia bacterium (assembly GCA_964611815.1). Taxonomy (GTDB): domain Bacteria; phylum Bacteroidota; class Bacteroidia; order J057; family CAZTEZ01; genus CAZTEZ01. Next base: position 1,121 of record CAZTEZ010000024.1, read on the forward strand.
GGTGAAGCTCCATCGATGCGTAAGTTCGTCGTAGACAGAAATCCTGGGTTGGCACTCATCGAGTTGGCATCGTTACCAAATGTCCCCTGCCAAGCGCCAAGTGTAGCGTAGTCTGTACCGCTGTATTCACCAACATTGCCGCCACCGTTCGCGAACAGGTTGTTAAAGTCACACGTAACTGTCGGCAAAGGCGTTGTGAACGGAAACAAACGAATGAGGTAGCCCGGGCCGTCGTTCTGAATGGCGTTGTTGCGTATATCCAGTCCTGTAGAAGTGTTGTTAACGACGTAAATGGCTGTTGACGTTGGGTCGGAGCCGTTGTTGATCCGGATCGAGTTATAATAAATGCCGAGATCATCCGAATTGTTAATATCTAGTAGCCGTAAATCAGTAGTGGTGATGCCCTGCTCGACAATGAAGTTATTGTAGACCAGGTTGCGCGGCTGGCTTACGGTGCTATTGCTCACCATATTGATGGCACGCGCAGCAGAACCTGCGTCGTTGGTGATCAGAATATCGTTGCTTTCAACGATAAAATCGTTGACTTCCTGAAGGTTGATGACCGAGAGGCCACCAGCGTTGCGGAAGGTGTTGCCGCTGATGAACACATCCTGGCTGTTCGCCCCAAATGCAGCAGCAAAATAAATACCGATACTGCCGCCGTTGATGGTGTTGTTGATGACATCGACGTTTTGAAAGGGATGATCGCGGTGGTCGAACTCCAGATTGGCATTGTTGCCAGATACAGCAGGGTTGGGGGCACCGCGCAGCACATTGCCTTCCAGTCGGATGTTTTGCACAGCGCCGGTCAGCGCTTCAATATGTATCACCCGCTGGTAGGTGCCAGTGCTAGCATTTTCGATGGTCAGGTTCTCGAAACGCACATGACTCAAATCGCGCACTCGCCAAGTGTAGTTGTCAGAGATTGTTGAGGTGTTGTTTGTCACGGTGACATTCACAGGGTCGCCACTCGCCGAGCGGAAGGTGATGGTGTTGGTGGTACTAGGGCCCGTCAGGCCGCTACCATCGATTTGCACTTGCTCGTTGTAAGTGTCATCCTCCATCTGGATGATGACTGGACCGCTAACATCGCGGGCCATGATATTCTCGCACGCGCACTGGATGGTCTCGAAATCGCCCGCACCGGTGGCATCTACGGTGTAGGTGCCGGACATGGTGCCCGCGGCAATCAGACATTCAATTTCATCGGCACCGATGGTAGGCGTCGGGCGGCGGGTATCGCCGTCGATATCGACGGTGATGCCGGTAGTGGTATTGCCGACTTGCAGTAGCGATTCATCTACGTGCAGGTCGCCGGTACTGACATCCGTGTAAATCGGGTCGACGGAAATGGAGTTGGCATCGTAGCCGTAAGTGGCGGCCTGCCAATCGGCAAGGGTGTTGTAATTGTCACCTTCTACCTCCACAACCGGATCGCCGCCGGTGGTATAGAGGTTGTTGTAGTTGGCATCAGTAAGGCCAAGAATGGCCTCAGCTGGCGTACCGCCAAATCCAGCTTCTATAAGCATGGCATGTCCACCTGCAGACACGTTGACGAAATTGTTGTTGTAAACCCGGTATTCACTGTTCAGGTCGCTGAGAGTACGCAAGGCCCCGCTTTCGGGGGCACCATTGTCGATGTAAACATTATTGAAGATAGCATCGATATAGTTCGCTTGATTTGATCGGTTGTAAATGCCATAAACAGCATTAGATACAGCTGCACCAGTGACTGTCACAAAATTGTTGGCAATAATGCCCCGATTACCGCTGGTTCCTGTGGCGTAATCCGTAACGATACCGTAAGCAAATGCCCCGCCTGTCGGCTGCAACAAAACGGTGTTGCCAGTCACACGGAAAGTGCCAGAAACGTCATCTAAGACAATGCCCTCCAGGGTTGATGGACTACCTTCTGGTGACACGATGTTATTTTCAATAAAAACATCAGAAGCATCCAGGATGTCAATGCCAGCTACATACTGGCTTGAGAACGTATTGCCGCGCACCAGAATATTCTCGTTCAACTCATTAGAGTTCACAAAAATACCCTTGCTGCCGTCGTTAAAGGTGTTGTTGATGATCTCGGTGTTGTTACAGATCTCAGCCGCAGAGCTTTCCAGTATCAACACCAAGGCAGCGTTGAAATTCGCAGAGGTAACTGTAGGCGAACCACGTAAAGTCGAATTGCTTATACGGCAGTTGTCCGCATTATCAGCGAACCGGATGCAATTGGAGTAGAAGCTGGTGCCAGCGGTCGCATCCAGTTCAAAATCGTCGAAGGTGACATAGTCGGCATCCTGAATCAGAATCACAGAAGAATTTGTACCATCCACTGCAAACTCAACAGTCTCGCCGTTACCGTTGAATAAAATGGTGTCGGTTGCAGATGTGCCGGTAATGGGCCCGTTAAAGACTACCGCCTCGTTGTAGGGCCCGCTGCCAGCGGCAATGTCAATCTGCACGGGTGCGCTGATGCCCCGGGCTTCCAGGTTGTCGACGGCGCATTGGATGGTCAGGAAGTCGCCACCGCCACCGGCATCCACGGTGTAAGTGCCGGCCATGGCACCGCCAGTGGTCGGGCAAGCGCTGGGCACAGTGCACCCAGAGAGTTCGATATTGTCGATTGTGAGACCGTTTCCAAAATCATCGCTGTAAGCCCTGAAGGCTATATAGTAGGTTCCTGTGCTTGGTGGGGTAAAGGTGTGTGAGCGGGCACCAGCTGTACAAGTGCTAAAGGTTGCTATAGGGGCACCTACAGTAGAGCTATTATTTTGCGCAGTGGTTAATAGAACCTGCCATCGGGCATCTTCAAAGCAAGAACCGATAGAGGTTTGGTCATAGGAAATCGTGTAGGTGGTGCCGCCATTAAGCGCGAGTGCGTCAGTCCAGAACCAATCGTTTTCTAAATTAGAAGTGGATGCGATAGAGGCAGAAGTTCCAAACGACCAGTCTATACCGGACGAATAAGAACTACTGGCCCAGCCAGCCGGTAGCCCACCCGAAAAGTCTTCGGTGAAGCAGGGCCCTGCACCGCCGCCCGAACTGCTCAGTGTGATGTCGTCCAGCGCAATGTCGGACCGGAAACCCGTGCCTGTTACGCCTCGGAAGCGCACACGCACATTCGAGAAACCGATGTAAGGCGTCAGGTTCACTGTGCCAGTATTCCAAACATTGCCCTGATTGCCAGAGCGCGACCAAATGCCCGTTACCCAGGTGCTGCCGCCATTCGTAGAGACATCCACGAACAAATCGCCCATATCTGCACCAGTGCTAGTGTACATATGGTAGACAAATTCTAGTGTCAAATCGGGCAGCGTCGTGGCATCAATGGCATCGCTTAACAAAATGCCCGTCTGGTTGTAGCAGCTAGCACCACCAGAACCCTCGAGATAAGCGAATAAGCCTGATCCACTGGTATTGTCAGCCGCTGGGCCGGTGCCTGTAGAACCTGTCGGACCCGAAAAGGTGATCCACTGGATGTCGTCGCCACCGGTGTTGTTCCAGTCACCGTTGGTCATGGCAGCCGGGTTATAGCCACAGTTTGTCGAGGGCGTATTATTTGTTTCGCTGTCGAAATCAACGGTACTCGGCAGGGTAATCTGTGCCTGCAGCGAAGTGGAGAAAAGCGTGAAAAGAGCAAGGGCGATAATCGGGAGGTATCGGGCGTAACGCATGGTGTAAGGAAACGTAATGGTTTGGACGTAATTCGTTGATGTTAGGTTAAACTAGAGCCTGTAATAGCCAAACACAAAGCGATTTTCAGCACTAATTCTGGGAAGACGATCGGTTGGTGGCGTTTTTGATTGTAAAAGGCGTACTTTGCTTATACGTTAATTCTCAGAGCAACCTCACACCGCCATGGCCCTTCGCCGCCGAAGTACCGATTTCCAGCAGTTGTTCGAGCAGTTGACCCCCGATGACGTGACTTGCCTCGAGCGCCTGCTGCCCGTGTGGGAGGGGCCCGGTGCCGAGCATTACGCCGCCGATTTTGCGCACGCCCAAGCACAACTCGAGCAAGACGAAACCCCGGAGTTGCCTCCGAAACGGCAATTGCAGCTGCATGAAGCGGTTATTCATATTCTCTCGACCTTCACCGAAGAGCAGGACCTGGAGAACCAGATTCTGCACCGCATGAAGACCGGCATGATGCTTTACGACCGCCAGCTCTACCGGCAGGCGCTGGTGGAATTCGACCGAGCGCGCCAGCTGGCGATTAAATACGCGCAGATCTACTACCTGCCCCGGCTAGATGCCATCATTCAGTCGTCACTGGGGTTTATGGCCGTGCACGATGATCATTCTCGGAACGATCTTGAGCGCGTAGACTACAAGTTTGCAGAGCACCAACTGGAGATTTTGGCTGGGCTGGAGGCCGATGTGCGGTCATTTGCGGTTTCAATCAGTTCGTTTTGGGCCAAATTTCGCGGTATTGCAGAGAACCCGGTACAGCAGCGTAAACAGCTTATTCGGCTGTTCGAGCCGCTGAAAGATATTGATTTCAAGCAGGGGATGTTCGAGCGCACCTCCAGTGGCTACACCGACTACCTGAATAATATCAGCAAGCTCGCTTTTTTGGAAACCAACTACCGGCGGGCACACGACCTTAGCCAGCAGCAAATTGACATTTGTTTCAGCCGCCCGCAGCCTTGGCCACGCTGGCAGAGTGCCGAGATCATGTACTCTTGCATGAACCTGGTGATGATGAAGGGGCTGATTGCTACCGAAGATGAGCTGCTGCAGTTTCACGACCAGGTGGAGGACATCATGCAACGCGGAAAGCTGCGCCCGGGCGAGCGCGAGCAGCTGAAGCACGAGCTGTATCTGCGCAGTGTGCAGTTTTACATGCTCAGGGGCCACCCACAGAAAGGCCACCAGATGCACCGGCGGCTGCTCGACAACGTAAAAGAACGCGAGAAACCGTACATCAATTACGAGTACCTCGATCTGTTTGTGGGTAACCTTTTTGCGCTTGAAGGCGACCACCGCACGGCCCTGCGCAAGCTCTCTGTCTATCAGACGATGCCCACCAAAGAGCGGCTTGAAGTGATTTGCATCGCGTCAATCATACAAGTCTATTGCGCGCTGGCACTAGAGGACGCGTCTGCGAGTGAGTTGCATGTGCGTCGGGCGGTGAAGCTGTTGAAGCCCATGTCCGAAGATCGCTACCTGCTCGCTATTCGCGATGCTTTGCAGCGCAAACCGCCCGAGTCTGCCGAGCAACTGCTTGTGCTGCTCGACCGCCTCTCGCATGCGTACGCGCCGGGCTTTTATGTCGAGCGCGTCAATACGCTCTTGCCGTTGGCCATTCTAAGTGGGCAAGCATATGACCCGGATGCGTTCAAACGTCAAGCACCGGAACCCGCTTAAAGGTTAAATGAGAAGCGCTTAAACCAACCTTATCAGTCAATGGGTTGCAGCCGGAACGCGGGCTGCTCGAAACAGTAGACCGCGTTATCGAAGTGCTTGGGGTCAAAGTCGTGCAGGAACAGACGCCCGGGGATGCTATCCGGGATGCTGTCGGCAGCGAGAAAGTCGCGGTAAGAGATGTGGTCGTAAGCCAGGTGGCGTGCCGACAGCTGGTCGTGGGGTGGGGCGGTGTCGTGACATGGCGTGTGGAAAGTCGGGAAGTCGCGGTAGGAGCGATCGGTCCGATAGCCCGCCGCCGATGCCCAGATGTGCCGCAGGCTGTCGTTGCTGTAAAGCGTATAGTGTCCCTGCTTGTCGGTGAAGGTCGTGACACCGATGCCCCAGTCCTCGTTCCAGGCGCGGACCACGGCACCCTCAATCGGGGTGTCGGTGTCGTCGTCAAGCACCACCCCGCTGATGCGGTAATTTTCGTAGCCCAGCTGGTTGTGGTAGTTCGTCCAGCACGGGCAGCCGCGTTCGGGCACGTCTGTGAGCTGAAGCTCAGCAGCCTGCATCGCCACGGGCTTCAGGCCGGTATTTTGCATTACGTACCCGTTGGGGCATTCCAGCGTACCCGCTCGGTGGAGGATGCCGGTGTAAGCCCCTTCGAAGTACGAGAGCGGCACGTCCTGAAACTCCCACCAGCCGTAGCCCAGCCCGCCGCAGTCGACCGTGCGGTCGAAGCTCTCGACCATAAACTGCCGCTGCTCTTCATAGCTGACGGAGTCGCCATCGGCCGGCAGGCCCGTCTCGCCGATCATCCAGGGTTTCGTGCTGTGTTTGGCGTACCAATAGATCTCGTTGGGCACGCGCAGGGGGTGGTAGGTGTGAAAAGCCAGGAAGTCGACGTGCATGACGGCCGGGTCCCAAATCAAGACCTCAATGGGCTCGCTGAGGCCGATGGTCAGCAGTTGGTGGGGTGCGAGTCGGTCCATCATCACGCGCCATTTGCGGGTGATATGCGCGACGTCGGCCTTGCGTTCGGCACCAGAGTCGTCGTCGTAGAGTGGCTCGTTGAGGAAGTCGTAGGCGAATACGATGGGGCGGTCGTTGAACCGGCGCAGCAGCTGTTCGGTGAAAGCGTTGATGTCGTTGCTGCGGGTGGGCGTTTGGATGAGCGGCATGACGTACAGCCCCGCCTTCTCGGCTTCTTCTAACAGGCCGTTGATGGCGTCCAGTAGCAGCTCGCTGTCTTTTTCCAGATAGACTTTGCGCCCTGAAGCCGGATAATAAAACCCCGTATCGTCTTTGCCCACGCGGTCTAACGGAATGCGCAGGCTGTTGAAGCCCAGGCTTTTGATGAGCTGGAAGTGACCCGCCAGTTGCAGGCGGGCGCTATCGAGCGTATGCGTCTCGAAGCGGTCGACGTGCTCGTAGGCCATCACCGGCCCCAGAAACAGGCGGTCTTCAATGAACCGGAACTCCGGCACGTAGTTGAGCAGCACCAGAAAGAAACGCTCGCCTTTCAGCAAAAACCGATTGTCTTTCAGCTGGATAAAGTCATTCGGGCCGGCATCGGGCTGTTCTTGGGCGTAGCGTTTGATATGCACCCACTTGCCGGTGGTCTCGTCTTTGGGCAACAGGCGCTTGAGCACGAGTACGGCAGGAATCGTGAAGACCAGCGCCATCACAAACAGGGCGATGAAGAGCAGACGACGACGGGTGTGCGACATAAGCTGAAAAAAGCGGGTGCCGATGAGCGTTCTGAGCACCAGTGATGCGAGGCTAATATAGCGTGAATCGTCCACTGGCAGGGCAGAATCTCCGATCTTGTCTAAAAATGGCGGGATATTGTCTGTGGTTCTGGGGTTTTTACGCTAATATTCTGGCATTGGTTGAGCTGCCTTTTGGGCGGGTCAATCGATGCTGACTAACCCACCTAACACCAAACCTCGACGCTATGCGCCCCGAAATCGACTCACTTGACGCCTACCACGCCGCCTGGCAACGCAGTATTGAACAGCCCGATGACTTTTGGGCTGAGATCGCCAAAAAACTGCATTGGGACAAGCCTTGGCAAACAGTAACGGAAGGTGGATTCGATGACGTGGATTTCAAGTGGTTCGTCGGGGGGCAGACCAACCTCAGCTACAATTGCCTCGACCAACACCTCGCATCGCGTGGCGACCACCCGGCCATCCTT
>CAZTEZ010000024.1:8679-17503 GCA_964611815.1 uncultured Bacteroidia bacterium
TTCGAGCCCAACGACCCCGACGAGCCCAATCGGACGCTGACGTTTAAAGAGCTGCACGCCGAGGTGTCGAAGTTTGCCAACGTCCTGAGAAACCTCGGCGTGGAAAAAGGCGACCGCGTGTGCCTCTACATGCCCAACGTGCCCGAGGCCGCCATCGCGATGCTCGCCAGTGTGCGCATCGGGGCCATTCACTCGGTGGTGTTCGGTGGCTTCTCGGCGCAGGCGCTCGCCGATCGCATCAACGACTCGGACTGCAAGGTACTCGTGACAGCCGACAGCACCTACCGCGGCACCAAGGAGATTCGCCTGAAGGACATCGCCGACGAGGCGCTTGCAAACTGCCCGAGTATTACGCACAGCATCGTGCTCAAGCGTACTGGCAACAAAGTCGGCTGGACCGAAGACCGCGATGTGTGGTACCACGCCGAGATGGACAAAGCCACTGCCGACTGCCCGGCCGTGCCACTCGAGAGCGAAGCCCCCTCGTTTATTCTCTACACCTCTGGCTCCACCGGCCGACCCAAGGGCATCGTGCACAGCACGGGTGGCTACATGACCTACGTTGCGTATAGCTTCCGCAACGTGTTCCAGACCGCGCCGAACGACATCTACTTCTGCACCGCCGATGTCGGCTGGATCACCGGCCACAGCTACATCGTCTACGGCCCGCTGCTCAATGGCATCACGACGGTCATGTTCGAGGGCGTGCCCACCTACCCCGATGCCGGGCGTTTTTGGGACATCGTCGATAAGCTGAAAATCACGCAGTTTTACACCGCCCCCACGGCCATCCGCGCACTGGAAGCCTGTGGACTCTCGCAGTTTGAAGGCAAAGATCTGAGCACACTGAAAGTGCTCGGCTCGGTGGGCGAGCCCATCAACCTGGAGGCCTGGGAGTGGTACCACAAACACGTGGGCAAGGGCGAGGCCCCGATCGTCGACACCTGGTGGCAGACGGAAACGGGCGGGATTATGATCTCGGCGTTGGGCGACAAAACTCCTCAGAAACCGACCTTCGCGACGCTCCCGCTGCCGGGCATTCAGCCGGTGCTGATGGACGAAAACGGCAACGAAAAGCCCTTCAGCGACAGCGAGACCGTCGACGGCAACCTCTGCATCAAGCGGCCCTGGCCCAGCCTCGCCCGCGCCACCTGGGGCGACCACGCACGCTTCAAAGACGTGTACTTCTCGATGTACCCCGGCTACTACTTCACCGGCGACGGCGCGTTGCGCGACAAAGACGGTCACTTCCGCATCACCGGCCGGGTGGATGATGTGATCAACGTCAGTGGCCACCGCATCGGCACCGCCGAAGTCGAGAACGCCATCGACGAGCACAAACTGATCGTCGAAACCGCCGTGGTGGGCTACCCGCACCCCATCAAGGGCGTTTCGATTTATGCGTTCGCGATTCTGGACGAAAGCGCCTCAGACCACGAGAGCATCGAAAAAGAAGCCAAAGAGCTGGTGAACGAAGGCATCGGCCGTTTCGCGCGACCCGAGCACATCCAGTTCGTTAAAGACCTGCCCAAAACACGCTCTGGCAAAATCATGCGCAGGGTGCTACGCAAAATCGCCGCCGGCGAGGCCGATCAGCTTGGCGACACCAGCACGCTGCTCGACCCCAGCGTTGTGGATGATATTTTGGATGGGTTCAAGGGTTGATGTAAAGCAGCCCTCACAGCAGCGCCCTGGCCGGGCCCGTGGGCAGCCCCGCCTTACCCATTGCTTTCACGACCGATTGATGGTCATACGCCAGCCGGTGAAAGCTGACGGTGTTGGAGTTGAGCTCCCACAGGGCGTACTGCGCCCTTAGGTCCGCCTCCCGTGGCAAGCCTATGGAGCCAGGGTTCAGCAAATCAATCACACTCGGCTGCAGGACACTGACCCGCTCGCCCGGGGCTTTGTAGTTGCGCTCGTTTTCACAATCGCGCCGATAGACCACCGGAATGTGCGTGTGCCCATGCAGCACCAGGTGCAAGCCTTGCAGCTCGGCGAGCATCAAGTTCTCATTGGCGCTTTGGTCGTTGATGTAATGCACCCGTTCGCTGCCTTTGGGCAAGCCGCCATGCACCAGTCTCACGCCGTTGTCTGAATCGATCGTGATGGGCAATTGCGTCAGCCACTCCAAATGATCCTGCTTGAGCACATCGACCGTCCACTCCGAAGAAAAGGCCGCCGCTTGGTTCGCCCGGCTGCGCATCTCTGGCTGCACGAGCATGGCCTCGTGGTTGCCCTGAATCGCGGTTAGATTGGGCAGCGAACGCACCCGTTCAGTGGTTTCGTTTGGCCACGGGCCGTAACCCACGATGTCGCCCAGCACCAAATAGTCATCAACGGGCAGGTCGGCGGTTTCTGCCAGCACGGCCTCCAGCGCCGGCAGGTTGGCGTGGATATCGGATAAGATGAGGGTATAGCGCGTGTTTGACACATCTCTACAACGCATTCGACCCGGCTTGCGTTTGCCGGAGACGAACGACAGTTAGCTGGAAGACTGATTCAAGTATCGTATATTGTCTGTCCACCTTGTTTGCATTCTCCCTCCTCTGACTCGCGCGCTCTATATCCTGCTGCTTGCCATGCTTTGGTATAGTCCCAGCGTCTTTGGCCAAACGGCCGAGATGCCATGGGATTCCCTGCTGAGCACCTACGACCCGCCAAAAATGACCGACACCGCAGCGGTCATTTCTTACGTCGACCAGCAGTGGCTGCGGGCGGAAGACCCCAAGCTGGGCGACAAGCCGTTCGAGGCGCTGGAAATTTTACTCTCAGTCTATCCCTACGAGCCCTATCTGCCAAAAGGCTCTATCTTGAGCGAACACCTCAACCGGGCGATTGGCGTGCGCTTGCGGCGGTTGGGGGCACACAAATCAAGCATTTACTTTTTCGAGCGGGCACTGAAAAGCCAGATTGAGGGCCGTGTGGATGATCAACGGCGCTACTATTCATTGGCTAGCGAGCTGGCTGGTGCGCTACTCGATTTACAGGAGTACCAGAAGGCCAAAAGCTATTACCGGCGTGCGTTTGAAGCCGTGGAACCCACCGATACGTTCTACAGGGCGGGCATGGCGAATAACCTGGGACTGGTTTCGGCAAAAATGGGCCAAATTGACAGTGCGCGTTACTTCTACAAACTGGCGCTGCGATTGGCCGAACCGCACGACGCTGGCGGTCAAGATGTGCATCTGGAAGACCTGGAGTACGCCGCCCGTGACAATCTCGGGATTCTGGAAACCGAGCAAGGCAATTATCAGCAAGCTCGATATTATTACGAGCAGAATTTGCGCCACAAGACGGACTATATGATCTACCCCCACCGTCCGTCGCAAACCTTCCTGCGCCTGGCCGAGCTGGAGCTAAAGCTCAATCAGCCCGGCAAAGCGAACGTTTGGCTTCAACGTGCCCAGCAAAACATTGACACCTGTGCACTGGTCGTAAAATCGCTTCACCAGGCGTGGCTGTTGCGCATGCAGGTTGCGGCAAGCGATGCGTCCAACAGCTCTGGAGACATCGGTGAGTTGATGGACGCGTATGTTAAACTGCGCGACAACGAGGAAAAGGCCCGACGTGCAGGCAGCGAGCGCTCTTTCGAGCGCCTGATTGCGCTCCAACGCCAGCAGTTGCTGCAAGCACGCGAGCTGGAAGCCCAGGCCCAAGAACAGCGACAGCAGGATGTGTACGAGTGGCGGTTGGTTGCGGCGCTGATCGGTCTCACGCTCACGGCCTTGCTCGTGATCATTTGGGCGTTCGTTTACACCCGCAATCAGCGCCTGAGAAAGGCGCAGGAACAGGAGCGCGAGCGCAATAAGCGACTTGAACTACAGCGCAACCTGTTGGAAGCCAAGGCAAAAGAGGAGCGTCTGGCTAGCGAGAACCTGCAGCTGGAACTGCAGATGCGCGAACGAGACTTACAGACCGCTGCGAACTTCTTCTCGATGCAAGAACGACTCTCCGAAACGTTTATGAGCAAGCTGTCGGCACTAAAAACGGCCACAGACGACCCTGAAGTGCATGCTCAGATCCAAGAAGCGCTTTCGGAGCTACGGGCGCTCAAACCGACGGAAGAGAAAACTCAACTTCTCGCCGAGCAGCTCACAGATGTGAATGCCGATTTCAACGCCGCGCTACAGGAGCAATTCCCGGGGCTATCTACTAATGATCTGGAGTTGTGCAGCCTCATTCGCCTGGGTTTGGGCCAGCGCGAACAGGCGATGCTGCGCGGGGTATCTGACGAGGGCATCCGAAAGGCGCGTTACCGACTATCGAAACGTCTCGGTCTAGAACGATCTGCCGATTTGGACCAGTTTATTCGACAATTGAACTAGGTTTTTCAATTAAGGGAGCTGCAAAAAATCGGCTTCTATGCCAACTTGGGTGGGGTGTCCCGGTTTTGTCCCATGTTTTGTGCTTGTACTGTCGTGTCCTTTGCTGAGATTTGCATTCAGTTCTTTGATCAAAACATGAAGGCAAACAGAATCTCAGATTAGTCTGAATCTGTTGTCTGACACCTGTTGTTGATTGCTGTATAAAGCGCTTGCGTTTTGGACAGTAGTCTATCTAGAAAGGTCAACTTTCAAGAACAACATCAGTGGAATCAGAACAGCCTACCGACCGCCAATCCAGCGCCCGACCATGCGCTGGCTTCAGCGTGACAACTTTCACCAAATAGGAGGAGGGGCGACACCAGTTGTTGCCCGGGTGAACCGTGACCACGCGCTGTTTACGCCTTAGGGTTGGCGGTACGGAGCTGTTTTTTCACTATGAACCGATTTGGCATTGCAGTTTCCACGCCAATCCAGACTCTCAATGTGACGGGAGACACATTGAATGCGCGGGCCGGGACTGGCCCCACACAAAAGCCCACCGAATTCTCGGTGGGCTTTATTGTTGATGACTGACTAAGCGCTTAAGTGTCAGCGTTGTAGCCCCGTCGGGATTCGAACCCGAATCACCGGCTCCGGAAACCGGAATTCTATCCAGTTGAACTACAGGGCCGCCATCAATAGGCTGACTGAAGAACTCAGTCGAACTACAAAACTAGCAATTTTTCGACCCGCCACATGGCTTTCACCACAGCTTACGTGCAACGGTCAGATTTGCAGCTTTATCTGTAGCTTTACGCCAAACTACTAGCTCATGAAAACGTTTACCACTATTTGTTTGACGCTCGTGTTGAGTGCGGCTTTACTCACTGGCTGCCAGAGCGAAGAAGAGAAACTCGCCGAGCAAGGCTGTGCCTGCTTCGCAGAAAATGAAAATCTGGACGACGCGCAGAAGTGTTTGCGCGAAATGGCCACCGAAACGCCCAAGCTCAAAGAGGACCGCGAATACGGTTTGAAAATTCGCCGCATGATCGAAGAGCGCTGCCCAGATGCGGCCAAAGACTTGTAAGCGATAGCTGAATTGCGCTGATCTTTGCACCGCAAGTTGGCCAGTGAACGCTAACTTGCCAGCATGACGCGTGCAGATGTGGGGATTATCGGCGGCGGTATCGCCGGGCTGACGCTCGGGTGTCGCTACCAAAAAACAGACCGCTCGGTGGTGGTGCTGGAGGCCAGCGAGCGCCCCGGCGGCATCATCGAAACCTATCGCGAGGGCGACTGGACCGTCGAGCTGGGCCCCAACACCGTGCGCCTGACGGACGAGCTGCGCAAGCTGCTCTCGGAACTCGGCCTGCTCAGCAAAGTGCAGTACCCCGACGATAGCGCGAAAAAGCGCTATATCGTTCGCAAGGGCAAGCTGAAAGCGTTGCCTATGGGGCCGCTCAGTATGCTGAAGGGCGGGGCGTTGTCTTCCACTCTGGTCTTAAAGCTAATCAGAGAACGTGCCATGGGGAGCGGTCAACTCCCTGCCGACGAGCCCCTCTCGCAGCTCATCCGACGGCGATTTGGGCAGGAGGTCGTCGATTACGCGCTAAACCCCTTCGTGGCCGGCGTGTTTGCCGGCGATCCTGACACGCTCTCGGCGCGCTTCGCCTTCCCGAAGCTCTACCAGCACCTCGAACAACATGGTTCGATTCTGAAAGGCTTCATGGCCGAGGCCAAAGCGCGCAAACGCGCTGGCAAAGCCAAAATCTCGATTTTCACCCTACAAGACGGGCTTGAGCGCCTGCCACAGCGCCTCGCCGACGAGCTGGGCAACGACCTGCACTACCGCCAAGGCGTCACGCATGTCCAGCAGATACCAGAGGGCTGGCAGGTGCAGACCACCAGCGGTCGCACCTACGTCTTCAAGCGGCTGATTAACACACTGCCCCTGCCCCAAACCCTTGGTATACAGCATGGAAGTGCTTTGCAAAACGCACTACACGACCTCCCGGATATCCACCACCCGCCGATGGCGATGGTCGCGCTGGGCTACAGTGCCAACGCCTTCGACGCCAACCCCTCGGGGTTCGGGTTCCTGGTGCCGAAAAAGGAGAAGGCGCGCATTCTTGGCGGCATCTATGCCAGCAGCCTCTTCCCCGACCGCGCCCCGCCCGGGTGCGCGCTCATCAACGTCTTTATCGGAGGGGTGCGCAAACCGGAGCTCGCCAAGATGAGCGAACAACAGCACATCGCCCTCGCGCACAACGAGTTGGTACGCCTGCTGGGGGTGCGCCACAAGCCGGTGTTCCATATCCGCAAAACCTGGCAGCAGGCCATTCCGCAGTACGGGCTCAACCACGGCGAACTGCTGCTCAAGCTCGAAGACATCGAGCGCCGCTTCCCGGAGTACCGCCTGCTGGGCAACTATCGCAGCGGGGTGGGCGTGCCCGACCGGGCGGGTATTGAGCGGTGAGGGGAAAAGTCAGGGCTTTCCTGAATTGGCCTTCTTTGTGAATTCCTGACGAGTCTTCGAGGAAGTATCTGAATGCCCTCGAAAAAGCACAGCTGGGCGGCTCGCTGGATGACTTTCACGCGCTCATTGCCGCGCTCGTTTGAGGTTTATTTGGAGGGGTAAAAATTCTCGCAGATACAGCTTGACTTGCTTTCAACTCGGGTCTCTCCACAAGGTCGAGACGACGGTCGTACCGCGACCGTTTTTATCTATAGTATTTATCTAAACGGCTTTGAAAAAGCCGTCGTCTCGATCTTGTGGAGAGACCCGAGTCTACAGTGCGCACAACTGTTTCATCACGTAGTTCACCATCGCTAATTCACACGAAGCATACCGCTTGCCCCCTACTTTCCCTATCTTTCCCAAGTGTATACCAACCTGACCCGCCTCAAGCAGCAACTTGATGAACTGCGCCCGCTCGATCCCGCGCGTCTGCGCAACCTGCAGGCGTGGTTTCACGTGGAGCTGACGTATACTTCCAACGCCATCGAAGGCAACACCCTCACACGCCAGGAGACGGCCTTAGTAGTCGAGAAAGGCTTGACCGTCGGCGGCAAAACCCTCACCGAACACCTGGAGGCGGCCAACCACGCCAAAGCCCTTGATTGGGTGCAAACACAGGTGCACCGCCAGCCACAGGAGCTCACGGAAGATGATCTGTTAACGCTGCACAGGCTGGTGCTTAAGGGTATCGATGACGATAACGCCGGCTTCTATCGCAGCATTCCGGTGCGCATTGCCGGTGCGGCGGTCGTGCTGCCCAACCCGCTGAAGGTGCCGGATTTGATGGCGCAATTCATCGCCTGGCTAACAAATACGCAGACTATCGAAGCCCTGCACCCCGTGGCTTTAGCCGCCGAAGCACACTACAGGTTCGTAAGCATTCACCCGTTCGTTGATGGCAACGGCCGCACGGCACGTTTGCTCATGAACTTGCTGCTGCTGCAGGCTGGCTATCCTCCGGCCATTATTCGTCCGGAAGACCGTCTGGCGTATCTGAACGCGCTCGAAAAAGCACAGCTGGGCGGGCCGCTGGGTGACTTTCACGCGCTGATTGCCGCGGCCGTCGAGCGGTCGTTTGAGGTTTATCTGGAGGGGTAAGTATTCTCGTTGATACAGCTTGACTTGCTATCGACTCGGGTCTCTCCACCAGGTCGAGACGACGGTCGTTCCACGACCGTTTTTATCTATAGTATTTATCTAAATGGCTTTGAAAAAGTCGTTGTCTCGACCTTGTGGAGAGACCTGAGTCAACAGTGCGCACAACTGTTTCATCACGTAGTTCACCATCAGTAATTCACACGAAGCATGCCGCCAGTCCCCAACTTTCCCTATCTTCGCACTACCAACCCACGCCCCCACCATGAGCAAGCGCGACGACATCTACGAACAGGCCTTGGAGCTGCACAAGCAGCTGGCCGGCAAAATCGAAATCAACCCCAAACTGCGGGTCAAGAACAGCGATGACCTCTCGAAAGTTTACTCGCCCGGTGTGGCGGAGGTCTCGCGACGCATACACAAAGACCCCAGCCTGGCCTACAATTACACCCTGAAACACAACACCGTGGCGATCGTCAGCGACGGCTCGGCGGTGCTGGGGCTGGGCAATATCGGTGCCGAAGCGTCGATTCCGGTGATGGAAGGCAAGGCGATGCTCTTCAAAGCCTACGCCGATATCGACGCGTTTCCGATCTGCGTGCGCACCCAGACCGCACACGAGATCGTAGAGATCGTGAAGAACATCTCGCCCGTGTTTGCGGGGATCAACCTCGAGGACATCGCCGCGCCCAAGGCGTTTGAGGTCGAAAGCGCGCTGCAGAACATCGGCATCCCGGTCTTCCACGACGACCAGCACGGCACGGCCATCGTGGCGCTCGCCGCGCTCATCAACGCTGCTAAGCTGCGCGAGACGCCCATGAACGAGCTGAAAGTTGTGATCAATGGCGCGGGCGCGGCGGGTTCGGCCATCGCTGAAATGTTGCTGTGCACCGGCCACGACCTGAGC
>CAZTEZ010000025.1:0-17217 GCA_964611815.1 uncultured Bacteroidia bacterium
GCGCCTCTTCGGCAGAGATGAAATCGCCGGTTAGCACCATTTCCATGGCACGCGCTTTTCCGACGGCGCGCGTCAGACGCTGCGTACCGCCCGCGCCGGGCATCACGCCGATATTGATTTCCGGCTGGCCGAATTTTGCGGTGTGGCTCGCAACGATCATATCGCAGAGCATCGCGAACTCGCAACCGCCACCTAGCGCAAAGCCGCTAACGGCGGCAATGATTGGCTTTTTGAAGGTGCGAATCGCCTCCCATTTGGCGATCATATCCACCTGCAACTGGTCGATAGCCCCGCGCCCAGCCATCTCCTTGATGTCCGCCCCGGCAGCGAAAGCTTTTTCGTTGCCAGTAATGACCACTGCGCGCACCTCATCGTCTTCCGCGACGCTGTTGAGGGCCTCGCCGACCTCGCCCATCAGTTGACTATTCAGCGCGTTAAGCGCTTTGGGGCGATTGAGGCGAATGAGCGCCGTGCCTTCTTCGGGTTGCTTTTCGAGCAGGATGAATTCGTATGCGTCTGCCATAGGAAGGGTGTTTTTGTCCAGTGAAACCGGCCACTGCCGATGGCATGAAGATACCGAATTTTGTGCGATTCGCCTCAGGCGATTTCAGCGAGCAGGCGCTGCTGGCGCTCTCGCTGTGCGGGGCTAATGTGGCGCTCGGCGTGATATGAAGAGCGCACCAGCGGCCCGCTTTCCACATAATCGAAACCTTTCGCCAAACCGACCTCCTTGTACTCCGCGAATGTATCGGGGTGGATGTACTCCGCCACGGGCAAGTGCATTTTCGTGGGTTGCAGGTACTGACCGAGCGTTAATACATCGCAGCCATGCTCGACGAGGTCGTCCATGGCGCGGTAGACCTGCTCTTTGGTTTCGCCCAAACCGACCATAATGCCAGTTTTCGTGCGGATGCCGCGCGCTTTGGTGCGCTTGATTTGCTCCAGACTGCGCTCGTATTTCGCCTGCGGACGCACTTGACGGTAAAGCTCACGCACGGTTTCCATGTTGTGCGAGATCACTTCCGGCTCCTCGTCGCAGACCATGTAGAGCGCGTCCCACTTTGCTTTGAAGTCCGGGATAAGCGTCTCCATCGTGACGTGCGGGGTGTGTCGGCGGATTTCACGAATCGTAGCCGCCCAGATAGAAGCGCCGCCGTCTTTCAGCTCGTCGCGATTCACAGACGTCAGCACCGCGTGCTTGATGTCCATTTTCGAGATCGCATCGGCCACGCGGAAAGGCTCTTCGAGATCAAGCTCCGTCGGTCGGCCCGTTGCAACGGCACAAAAAGAACAGCCACGGGTACAAACATTACCTAAAATCATGAACGTCGCCGTGCCAGCCCCCCAGCACTCGCCCATGTTCGGGCAGCGGGCGCTCTCGCAAACGGTGTGGAGTTTATTCTTGTCGACCAGCTCGCGCACGTGCTTGTAGTTCTCGCCAGACGGGAGGCGAACTTTCAGCCATTCGGGGCGGCTGGGGCGTTTTTTGGTCGTTACTTCAGACATATCGTGTGTGCTTTTCAGGTGATGTTGGAGGTAATCAATCAAAGTTAATTCCAGGCGCTGCCGAGCATGAGGCCGAAATACGCGCCGAGAAAAACGGAGTTATCCGGCTGCGAATCCATTAGCTCGATTGGGCGGGTGAAGAAATCGCCTCGGAAACCCATGTGCAAAGCTCTGACATATAAAGCATTTGAAGCCAGGTTTAGTGTGCCGTACAGGTTGACGCGCAGCCCGGGCACCCAGTTCATTTCGCCCCAGCCTTCGAAGTAGTCGGCCTGCCCAACGATGAAGCTGCGCGAGTGGCGGTCGTAATCGAAGTGCTCGATCAGCGTGGGGTTGGCGGGTGTGGGCGCGGGGTTGATGTACTCGATATAGTATGGAATTTCGATGCCGAAAACAGGACCAACGGCCAGTCCGCCACGGAAACTGAGCTTGCTGAAGCTCGTCAGTGGCAACAAGACGCGGTGGATGCCGTAGGTCAGACCCATCGCATAGCCGTAGTGGCGTTTGTCGAACACGTAGCTGTTGCCCCCCTGGTCGGCAAAGGCGGATTCAATGCGCACCTCACGCGGGTCTTTCATGGAGGTCAGCTCGAAATTGTACGACATCTCCCACTTGTCGCGCCACTTTCGCCAATAATGCATATCAATCCCGAACCCGAAGTTCGTCATTTGCAGACCAAAGCCAATCGCTTTTTCGCGGGGCGCAAAATCATCGTCTTCGTTTTCGTAAATCTGCCCATAGACTGGCCTGGCCGTTAACAACAGCAGGCTGAGGAGACTGATGAACAAGATTCTGTGCATACCTGATTAACAATAACGCGTGGCGAGTAGTTTTATTCCCGTAGGCATTCGCGTTTATTTCATGCGCTACTTGGCTTCAATGAGGTGGATGAAGAACAGCAGCTCGCTGTCGGGCGGTATGCGGCCGGGTACGCCCTTGTCGCCGTAAGCGTATTTGGCAGGTAGCAGCGCGTAAACTTTATCGCCCGGTTCCATGTGGCTAACAACGATATCCCAGCCTGCAATCACCTGCTTCTTAAAGGGCTTGAAGCGGAATTCGTCGTAGCGCGAATACGAGCTGTCGAACAGCGTGCCGTCCTTGAGCCAGCCGGCATAGTGCACCGTAGCGCGCTTATAGCCCTTCTGGCTCAGCGGCTGATCGCCTTTCACGATGTGCACCTGAATGCCATCGCGGAGCTCAATGAACTCCGCCTCGCCCCCCGGGAAAATGGGCTGCGGGATCTTGCTGGTTTGGGCAGACAGCGTGCCTGCCCAAATCAGCATCAAGATCAGCTTACTGAATACCAAGTAGTTCGACATCGAAACGAAGCGTTGCGTTCGGTGGAATTTTGGGCGGTGAACCGCGCTCGCCATAGGCGAGATCGGGCGGCAGGATGATGATAGCCTTCGTGCCGACGGGCACCATGCCAAAGAATTCGTCCCAGCCTTTAATCACCTGCCCCTGCCCCAGTGGGAAGGTAAAGGGCTGCCCGCGTTCATACGAGCTGTCGAATTTCTGGCCGTCCATGGTCGTGCCGTGGTAGTGGGCGACGACGGTCTGCCCCTTTTCGGGGACATTACCGCTGCCTTCTTCGATGATCTGGTACTTCAGACCCCTCTCGGTTTCCTTGAGCTTGTCCTCGTCCAGTTCGTTCATAAAGGCATCGTTGGCAGCCGAACCGCCGGGTGGCGGGGCTTCGACGTTCTTTTTGCCGCCACCACCCTGGTCAGCGGGCGCGTCGGTGGCCAAATCTTTGTTAATCTGTCCGCTGCCGGCTGTTTTGTCCTTGCAGCCCAGCAACAGTGCGGCCGCCAGGGCTGCTAAAATCATCAAATGCTTCATAGTCGGGTGTTTAGTGCCGTGCTCAACGCAAGACATCCGTGTAGTCTTGTAATAAATTTAACAATTCTGTTTCGGTCTCCGAAAGCGAACGCGCACTTCTGGCGCCCGCTGCATTAAAATGGCCGCCGCCATCGAAGTGCTTGGCCATGGCGTTGGCCGGCACATCGCCGATGCTGCGGAAGCTCATTTTGATTTGCTCGGGGTACTCCACCATCAGCACGCCGAGGCGCATACCCTTGATGCTCAGCGTGTAGTTTACGAGGCCCTCGGTGTCGCTCTTCTGCATGCCGTATTCGTCCATGTCGCTTTTCGGAATGGCGAAGTAAGCCGTATTGAGCTCTGGCAGCACTTTAAGCCGCTCGCTAAGCGCGCGTCCGAAAAACTGCAGGCGCTTGGGTTCGTAGGTGTTGTAGAGCAGCTGGTGCAGTTCCAGCGGATCAGCGCCGGCAGCCACGAGCGCCCCGCCAATCTGGTGCACGCGCTGGGTAACGGGCCCATGACGGAAGTTGCCGGTGTCGGTCAACAGGCCGGTGTAGAGCAGCTTGGCCGTCGTTGCGTCAATCTGGTCGGCATTGCCCCAAACGCTGAGCAGCCGGTAGACCAGCTCGCAGGTCGAACTGGCTTCCACCTCGCAGAACTCAAAGTCGGCAAACGGGTCGTTGTCTGCGTGATGATCGAGGTTCGCAAGCTTGGCGCGCCCGCGCTGCGCCTCAACGATCTGCTGCATGTCTTCGATGCGCGAGAGGCTGCCGAAATCCAGGCAGAAGATCCAGTCGGCAGCGGCGATAGTCTGATCGGCACGCTCGCGGCCTTCGCTGTAAACGATTGAGGAGCTAATATCCGGCATCCAAGCGTTGTAGTCGGGCCAGGGGTCGGGGTAGAGCACACTGCAGTTATGGCCCATCTGCGAGAGGTGGTTGGCCAGGGCCAGCGTGCTGCCCATGGCATCGCCATCGGGGCGGGCGTGGCCGATGATTGCGATTTGCTTCGGCGTTTTGAGTTCGTCAAAGGCCGGCTGCCAATCACGTTTCGCGCGGCTGTCCAGTTCAGTAGGTTCGTAGGTCATTGGCACGAAGATACAAGTTCGCGCAACAAAAAACGGGTACCCCTGAAGGCACCCGTTATAAATGGTATCGGCAACGTTGCTGCTCGACTTATTGGTCCGTCGGCAAAGTAACGTTGTTGGGGTCTTCGCCGCCGTCTTTTTGCATGTCGCTTTGGCGTTTCTTTCCTTCCTCGCCAGGTGCGATAAAGTAATCGGGCACTTCGTCGAGCTTACCCTTCTGGTTCATGGTCGTGCAGTCGATGTACGTCTTGAACTCGAAGATCGGGTAGGTGCGGTAGCTGGCAGAGGCCATGAAGTTCATGCCTTTCAGAATCTTGAGTGCCGCATCCCGTACTTTTTCATCGTTGTACTTCAAGAAACGCACCCCGGAGATGCTGCCGTCTTTTTCCATGCGCATTTCAACGAGCACGTGGGCGAGGCCACAAATGCCCATATCACGCATGTTCTTTTTAACGTACAGTGCTGTTTTGGTTTGCGATAGACCGAAGCTGATGCTGGCGCTGGGCCCGCTCGTGTTCATGGTCGTACCGATGTGCTCCTCATTCGGCTTCAGGTTCTGAGCAACGTAACGCGGCTCTTCGAACTCGTAAATTTGTAGTCCGGCTGTGTCACCAGTGGCTTCGCTGGCACCTTGTTGCAAACCAGCGTCGCGGTCAGCTTGGCCCTTGGGTGCATCGCTCAGGTTGCTCGTGTCCATCGGTGTGTCATCAGGAGTTTCATTGCTGACTTCGGCAGCAGGTTGCTTCTGAACGTCTGACTGCTCTTCGCTGTAGTTGTCAGCAACGGCTTCTTCTTCTGGCATATCATTTTGCGCTGTCGAAGCATCATCACTGGTAGCCATTTCTTCCGTGTCATCTGCCGGCATGCTGGTACTGGCCATTTGCTCGTCAGAACCATCATCGAAACCGTCATCACCGGCATTATTGTCGGCGTAAGCACCGGCGTCAAAGCCAGCGGGCGCAGAGATGGGCTCGTACACGTTGTCTTTATCCGTGCCCTTGCAGGGAATAGACGGACGCATACCCAGGTAAACCGGGCGCAGGTTGTTCGGATCTTCCACTTTCCAGCGGATGTACTTCACAATGTCTGGGACGGCTTTTTTGTTGCACTCGCTATTGGAGGTCAAAACACGGGCAGAAGTTACGACACCGTTTTTGTCGTACTTCACTTCAATGTACAAATCGTCCATACCGCAACAGTTGGTGTTGTTTTCCAACTGGTACTGAATGTAGTTTTGAACGGTATTTTTGCCGTCGGAGAATACTTTTGAGCGCGGATCAGCCACGTGTTTCGTGACATCAAACCCCGGTTGGGCATATGCCGATTGCACGGCGAACAACAGGGTGAGGAACAGGGCCCAGGTAATGATCTTTTGCAGCGTTAACTTCATCGGTGTTCTGCTTTCTTATGTGCCAAATTTAATTTTTTTCCCGATACCGTTCACGGTTTGGAAGGGTTTAAAGTGCGAAGGTTACTGATTTATTGTGGCAGTCAGTCTGTTAGGTGACTGCAAAAGCAGCGATAAAGGCCTGTGAGTGGCTGAATCAAACTGCCAATTCTACGCAGGCGGCATGTGCTTCAGTCCTTGCCAAAACGCTCTCGGATGCCCTGCCCCGTGGCTTTGGCGTATATTGCCTGCTGACAACCTAGCCCGGAACACACGTTATGAACAGCAATTTTATCGACCACGTTCGGATGTACGCCAAAAGCGGACATGGCGGTGGCGGCTGCCTCAGCTGGCGGCGCGAGAAGCACGTGCCTAAAGGTGGCCCCGACGGTGGCGATGGCGGTCGTGGCGGTCATATCATACTGAGAGGCAACGCGCAGCTCTGGACGCTGCTCGATTTGCGCTACCGCAAACACGTGAGCGCCGGCAGTGGTGAAGCGGGTGGCAAAAACCGTCGCACGGGTGCGAGCGGGCAGGACGAGATACTTGAAGTGCCGCCCGGAACCGTCGTTAGCGATGGCGAAACGGGCGAGATTCTGGCCGAAATTATGGAGGACGGCGAAGAGCTGATTTTGCTGCACGGTGGCGATGGCGGGCTCGGCAACTGGCATTTCCGATCGGCCACGAATCAGTCGCCGGAAAGGACCACGCCCGGTGGCGAGGGTGAAGAGCGCCTGATCATCCTCGAGCTCAAACTGTTGGCAGACGTCGGGCTGGTGGGCTTTCCAAATGCCGGGAAAAGCACGTTGCTGTCGGTTTTGACGGCCGCTGAGCCCAAAATCGCGGATTATGCGTTTACGACCATCCGCCCGCAACTCGGGTTGGTGTCTTATAAAGACGGGCGCTCGTTCGTGATGACGGACATTCCTGGGCTGATTGAGGGCGCGAGCGAGGGTCGCGGGCGAGGCACGGAGTTTCTGCGTCATATTGAGCGCTG
The DNA here is from genome assembly GCA_964611815.1 of uncultured Bacteroidia bacterium. GTDB lineage: Bacteria > Bacteroidota > Bacteroidia > J057 > CAZTEZ01 > CAZTEZ01. Next base: position 6,799 of record CAZTEZ010000025.1, read on the forward strand.
TGGTGTGCTGCTGTTTATGATACCGGCCGATGCCACGGATATTGCCGCCGAATATGAGGTGCTCTCGCGGGAGTTGGAAGCCTACGATCCGCTGCTGGCCAAAAAGCCGCGCTTTCTGGCCATCACCAAAGCTGATATTACCGACGAAGAGCTGCGAAAGCTGTTGACACCGACGCTGCCCGACGATATCGAACACTTGTTCATCAGCAGTGTAACAGGTTTTCATATTTCGGAACTGAAAGACCGGCTGTATGGCATCGTTGAGCGCGAGCGCATGGCCGAACAACGCATTGCCGCCAAAACCGACCCCGAAAACGAGCAGTTCTGGGAGCTGCCCCCACACAAGCGCCTGGGCAGCGACCAAGAGTAACGCATTCTATTCTAGCCGTTTTAGCCTGCCAACTCAAGCTATTGGTTTTGCGACTGGCAGCTCAGTATTTGCTGTTAAAACAACGATGGCAAAGGGAAAACGACCTCAAAAAGCCTGTAGGTACAGATGTGTTGTGGAAAAAAGTTTAGCGAATTGTCTACAATAATTCACCCAACAATTGCCTAAAACCTTGAACTGGACTATATTAGAGCCGGTTAGGAGTTCGCACGTACTTCAGCTTCCTCCTCCAACCAGAACGCGCACACTTACCTATGATTCAACTGAAACGTTACCAGTTCAACCCGAACACGTTCCAATATGAGCGTATCACGCTCACGCCCAAGGACGTGCTCTCGCGAGTCGGCTTTTACGCCTTAGGCGGGCTGATCATGTCGCTCCTCTTCCTGGCCGTTACGCTGCGCTACGTCGGCAACCTCGAAGAGTACTATCTTTCCGAAGAGAATACGCAACTCAACACCCAACTCGGCAGCCAGCAACTGGCTTTGAGCACCGTGGAAATTGAACTTGACAAAATCCACGAGCAAGACAACTCCTTTTACCGCTCTATTCTACAGGTCGATCGCATTGACCCCAGCATCTGGAACGCAGGCGTTGGTGGTGCCGAGCCGACTCCCGGCCAGCCCGAACAGCTAATCGAGTTTGATCGCGCCAAATCGGCTATCAGCTACAAAATCGAAAAGCAAAAGTCTTCTTTTGAAGAGCTCATGCTCTTGGCCATTGACAAGAAAGAAGAACTGCAGCACATCCCGGCCATTCGCCCGATCAACACCAGCATTGTTAGTGGTTTTGGCTATCGCGCTAACCCCTTCCACGGCCACACCGAGTTCCACGCTGGCCTCGACTTCCGTGCACCCATTGGCACCCCGATTCGCGCCACGGGTAATGGCAAAGTTATTGAAGCGGGGATGAATAAAGGCGGTTACGGCATCCAGGTCGAGCTCGACCACGGCTATGGCTACATCACCAAATACGCCCACATGTCGAAGCTGAACGTGAAAGCTGGCCAAGAGGTCAAGCGCGGTGATATCATCGGCTATGTCGGCAGCACCGGCTACTCAACCGGCCCACACCTGCACTACGAGGTCATCAAGCTCGGCGAGAAGAGCAACCCGATGGACTACTTCTACGTCAATTGAGCCTGATCGCTGCCCGATTCACAACTATCTACTCGTGATCTGACGTACGCTACTCACTTACAATAATCACTTCTGCCTGCTACTTGCAATGCCGCCGATGCTCACGCATCGGCGGTTTTTTTGGTTAGAACCGGGATTCTCAGGATTGGGGACAGGATTTGCGGGATTAAGCCTGCTCTTGCCGGTCATTCATAATGCGATGTTACTTATTAACCGGACGTAATCTAAACGATGTGAGTCCCCGATGCACGAGGGTTCTGAGCTTGTTGGTCCAGCAATCGTTACCAGCTGTTGACTCAGATCCCTCCTACATCGGGAACGCACGACTTATCAAAGTCAGCCAATCCTGAAAATCCTGCCCCCAATCCCGAAAATCCTGGTTCTAAAATCCCGGTTCTAAACAAAAAAGCCGACCACGCTTTCGCGGGTCGGCTTCAATCAATTATGTATCGAAACGTGCTTAGTGCGCAGCGGCAGCTGTCGCCTGGCGCTTGGCGGCCTCTTCGTCTTTCAGCACACGGCGCAGGATTTTGCCGACGTTCGACTTCGGCAGCTCTGTCGTGCGGATTTCATAGTGCTTGGGCACCTTGTAGCCGGTCAGGTGCTCTTTGGCGTAGGCTTTCAGGTCGTCTTGCGAAAGCGGGCCTTTGGGCACAACGATGACCTTCACGGCCTCGTTCGAGCGCTCGTCGGGCACGCCGATGCAGGCGACTTCCAGCACGTTCGGGTGCTTGGCCATCACGTCTTCCACCTCGTTGGGGTACACATTGAAGCCACTGACGAGGATCATGTCCTTCTTGCGGTCAACGATTTTGAGGTAGCCGTTTTCGAGCCAGATGGCGATGTCACCGGTGCGCAACCAGCCGTCTTTCAAAACGTTGGCGGTTTCTTCGGGGCGGTTGTAGTAGCCCTGCATCACCTGCGGACCCTGGATGCAAATCTCGCCCGGCTTGTCGAGGTCCGTGACTTCGTTGCCCTCGTCGTTCACGAGCTTCACGTCTGTGCTGGGCACGGGGAAGCCAATCGTACCGACTTTATCGTTGCCGTCCAGACGGTTCACGGTGACCACCGGCGAGGCTTCCGTCAAGCCGTAGCCCTCAACGAGCGGGCTGCCGACTTCCTCGCGCCAGCGATCGACCACCGCGCGTTGCAGCGCCATGGCACCGCCCACGCTGAGTTTCAGCTTCGAGAGATCGCACGACTTGAAGCTCGGCTCGTTCATTAGCGCGTTGAAGAGTGTGTTCACGCCGGTCAACAATGTAGCGCCACAGCCGTCCATGATACTGATGAAACCGGCAAAATCGCGCGGATTCGTGACGAGGATGTTCTTCGCCCCCAGGTCGAGCATCGAGAGGCAGTTGACCGTCAGCGCGAAAATATGGTACATGGGCAGCGGAGTTACGACAATCTCTTCGCCATCGTTCATCACAGCATTAAACAAGGCGCGAATCTGCAGCATGTTGGCCACGATGTTGCCGTGCGTCAGTACCGCGCCTTTCGATACGCCGGTCGTGCCACCGGTGTACTGCAAGAAGGCAGTGTCGTCGTGCGTCAGCTCCACGGGCTTGAACTCGACTTTCTCGCCGGCGTTCAACACCGAATTCCATTTGGTGTGGCCCACCGGGAGCTCAAAGCCTGGGAAGCCGGGCTTGAAGTTTTTGGCGATCCAGTTCACGATACTCTTCTTCCAACCGGGCACCATGTCGCCAGGACCGGTGATGATAAGCGTATCGAGGCCAAGCGACTTCACGAAGGGCTCGAGCTTGTGCGCGAACATATTCATGATCACCAGGCCCTTGATGCCCGCATCTTTGAACTGGTGCAGCATCTCGCCGCCGGTGTACAGCGGGTTGGTGTTCACGACGATGAGTCCCGCGCGCAGTGCGCCGAAAATAGCAATCGGGTATTGCAGCAGGTTCGGCATCTGAATGGCGATTTTATCGCCGGGCTTCAGGCCGGTGTAGTTCTGGATATACGCCGCAAAGGCCTTCGAGAGGCGGTCGACATCGTTGAACGAAAGCGTCTGTTCGATGCTGCCGGCATGGCAAACGTAGGCGGTTTTGTCGCCGTATTTCTGCACCGCCTCGTCGAGCACGGCCACGATGTTCGCATGCGTGCTCATATCGATCTCGTGAGGCACGCCTTCCATGTATTCTTTAAGCCAGATTTTTTCCATCGCAGTGAGTTGAGAGAGTTTGGGTTGGGGCTGAATTTAGTAAATAAATTGCCGATATCGAACGCTGTAGTTGATCAGCTACGTAAAGGCAGGTGTCAAATACAAAGTGATACCACTAAAGATAATAGTTTCCCTATCATTGCAGGCAACTCCGTTCGTCAACTTCGCTTATTTCGCACGGCTTTCCAGCCACTTTTGCGAAATCGGCGCCAGGCCATCGTCGGTCGCTTGCAAGGTGTAGGTCAACGGCAGATAGTCACCAGTGAGCGTGATCGTGGTCTCGCGCTCCCCGCCATTGCGGGTGTAGCTGACGACCAGTTCGGCATCTTTACGCAGGTCAATTTCATCGTTGACTGATGCTTCGTTGACATCGAAGCCGTTGACTGTCAGTACTACGTCCCGTGGCTGTAGCCCGGCCTTGGCGGCATCGCTCTCATGGTGCACGCTGCGAATGAGCTGGCCGTTACCGTCTGGCACCTCCTGCAAGCGGGTGATGCCCAGCCAGTCTGACCACGACTTGGCGCTGGTGTCTACTTTGACTTCCAGCCCGGTTTTCGCGAAAATGTCCTCGTAAGCAATCGATTGCGTGCCGTCGATATACGCTGCGTAAAAGTCATCCATCGAACCAGGCCCCAGGTCGAACGGGTCATCCTTCGGATCATAGGCCTTTTCTAACAACGCATTCATCGCGTTCAGCACGTCTTCTTCTTCATAGCCGTGCCCCTCGAGATAATGGTTTTTATACAAGTCATGGAAAACGTCGTCCATGCTGAACTGGCCGTCGGTGAGTTTCCGGAGTTGTATGTCCAGGAGCAAGCCCAGGCGCGAGCCCAGCGTATAATACGAGATGCGCAGATGGTCGGGCTGGTAGGGGCTGGTGGCCAGCCAGGAATCCATGCTCGACTGCGAGGGCGAAATCACACCCTGTGCATAATTGTTCTCCAGGCTCGTCATGATCCGCGAGCAGTAATTGAAGAACTCCTCCTGCGAATACACGCCCGCCCGGCAGAGCGTCAGGTAGGCGTAGTAGTCCGTCACACCTTCGGTTAGCCAGTGCAGGGTCGTGTGCTGCGGCTCGGCGTAATCATAGGGCACCATGGCTTTCGGACGCAAGCGCTTGACGTTCCAGGTGTGCCAAAACTCGTGGCTGGAAATGCCAATGAGCCCACGGAAAGCATCGGCATCTTTCGCAACACCTTCAGGCAACACGTACATCGAGCTGTTCTTGTGTTCGACGGCGTGGCGATAGAAGAACGGCACGAGCAAGTAGATGAAATCGTAGGTCTCGATTTCGTCGGGCACGCCGCCAAAAATCGCCGCTTGCTCACGGATAGTCGGTCCCAGCATGTCGATCAGGGCTTGTTCATCTCCTGGAGAAGCGCCATAGTTGCCAGCGAAATGCAGACGGTAGTTGACATCGCCGTCCTTGAACTCAAACTGCGTAATGTTCTCGGAAAAAATCGTCGGCGAGTCGGCGAGGTCGTGAAAACTCTCGGCTCGGAAGTGATTGCGCTCGCCATCGACGGGCTCCAGTTGCGAAGCAATTTTCATCTCATCCGTTAATGAAGGCACGTGCAGCTCTACCGCCTCGTCAATGTAATCCGGCACGTACATCATACAGTTGACCGGGTTAATGTACGCCATCTCGTCATTCAGCCCCGAAGAGCCGGCATCCATCACGTCAGCGAAATAGTCATACGACACGCGAATAGTACCCTCGTATCCGGGATGATAGACCCGCCAGCGAGAGCTCTCCAGCTTTTCAAAGCGCAGCGGTTCGTCACCGGCCTCTGCAGCGAAGTTCGAGACGGCGGCCGCGTAGTCCTGAAGGATATACCGCCCCGGGCGCCAGCGCGGGAGCTGGAAGTCTGTGTATTCGCTGCCGGTGGTCGGCGATTCGATACTGATGTTGAAGGTGTGGCTCTGTGGGTTCGTCCAGCTGAGCGTGTAGATGATGAGCAATTTTCTCATGATTGGCATACGGAAGCGGTGAGTTTGCGGTCGTAGAAGGTCGGTCGTAGTAGACCGGTCGAGGATAGACGGGCTTAATTATAAACGGTGCAGAAGTTACAAAACACACGGCAGTAAATAGAATGCGAGCGTTTTCGCGTTCTATACTGGCAACCTTTTTCAATTTGCGGCGTATAACCAATTTGGCATGTTTGAAAACCAAGGATTACCTCTGTTCGATTTTTCGAACCAACTGCAACCGGCGCCCGGTAGGCTACTGGTAGCGAACCCGCTGATGCCGGACGGCAGCTTCAAGCGCTCGGTCATTCTACTCACCGAGCACGACGAAACGGAAGGCACGCTCGGCTTCATCCTCAACCGCGAGATGGACCTGTTACTGAGCGACGTTTTGGACGTGACAAACATCGACACTTTCGCGCTCTCGAATGGTGGGCCTGTGCAAATGGATACCCTCCATTTCGTGCACCGCGTGCCAGACATCTTCCCCAACTCCGAAGAAATCTGCGAGGACGTCTACTGGGGCGGCAGCTTCGATATGCTCAAGCTGCACTTGCAAAACCAACGCCTAGCGACCGACGAGGTGAAATTTTTCGTGGGCTATGCCGGTTGGAGCCCCGGGCAGCTGGCCAGCGAAATCGAGCAAGAATCGTGGGTCGTGTGCCCCGGCAACGCCGAGATCGTGTTCGAGACCGAGCCCGAATCACTTTGGCGAAAGGCGCTGCTGCTGATGGGCGACACGTACAAGACCATCGCCAATTTCCCGAAAGATCCTCGACTAAACTAGGGGTAGGCTTCGACGAACGACTGTTAGATCCCCTCGAAAAGCCATAAATTTGGACTACCTCCATCCATGACCTCAAAAGAGTTACATACCCGATTTACGTACAGCTGTGGCGTTTGTACGGACACCCGCAAATTGCGACCGGGTGAGCTCTTTTTTGCACTCAAGGGCCCCAATTTCGATGGCAACCAATACGCCAAAGACGCCTTGGATAGCGGCGCGGGTTTTGTGGTCGTTGACGACAAAAGCGTTGTTATCAAAGACGACCCCCGCTATCTGTTGGTGGATGACAGCCTGAAAGCGCTGCAAGATCTGGCGAATTATCACCGCCAGCAATTGCGCACGACCATCATCGGGCTGACTGGCAGCAACGGTAAAACCACGACCAAGGAGCTACTACGCCTGGTGTTCGAGTGCTGCAAGCGCGTGTTCGTGACGCCCGGCAACTACAACAACCATATTGGCCTGCCCCTGAGTCTGTTGCAGCTCAAGCCCGAGCATGATCTCGCGATCCTCGAAATGGGCGACAACCAGCCCGGCGATATCCGCGAGCTTTGCGAAATCGCCGAGCCCGACCACGCACTGATCACCAACATCGGTTTCGATCACCTGGGTGGCTATACTGACATGGACGAAAACGCAGCGGGCAAGCTCGAGCTCTTCGATTACGTGCGCAAGCATGGCGGAACGCTCTTTTTCAATCGCGACGACGAATACGTGCACAAGTACATGCAGAAGCACGCGCACAAAAACGTCGTTAGCTACAGCTTGAAGCAGCACGCGGGCTATCGCCTCACGCTGCTAGACAACACGCTCGATGGCATGCACTTCGAGGTGGAAACGCCCGACGCCCAAATCGAGCGCTTCAACACGACGCTTTACGGCGCATACAACCTGCATAACCTGTTGGCGGCCATAGTCGTCGGTCGGCGTTTTGGGTGTAGCTATGGCCAAATTCGTGCGGGCATCAGCGCGTACTTCCCGAGCAACAATCGCAGCCAGGTGATTCGCCTGGGGCGCCAAACGATCATTGCCGATGCCTACAACGCCAACCCCTCGTCGATTCACCCGGCCATGGAAAACGCCATGGAAATGGGGGTCGATCGGGTGGGCTTCATTCTGGCCGATATGCTGGAGCTGGGCAAGCACTCCACCGCCGAGCACGAGGCCGTCGGCAAAAAGGTGAAACGCCTGAGCCCTGAGGCTTGCGTCTTCGTTGGTCCGGAAATGAAAGCCGCCAAAAAAGCTGCCCGCACCGCCAAATACGAATGGTTTCCATCAACGGCCGAAGCCGCTCGCCACATCTCAGAGTTGATGCAAGACTGCGAGCTTATTCTCCTGAAGGGTTCAAGGGGGGCGCGTCTGGAAAGTCTGATTCCGGCGTTTGGGGCATATCAAATACTACCAGCTTAGTCGCCTCCACGCCCGGCAGCGTATCGCCGCGCATATAGTGCTTGTATTCGAACACGTACTCGCCCGCTTCATTGAACACCACGTTCTCGAGCAGCGCCTGCCGAAACTCCAGCGTACCAGAAAAAGTCTGATCCACGAACCACTCACCCTTTGCATCGGCCAGGATGAATTGGCGCAAACTTTCGGTGGTCTTGCCAGACGGCGTGGTTGTTCGGAACTTGATGTAAATGTTCCGATACGGGTAGTCGGTATTCAAGTCGAGCCCGAACGCGAGCAAACGGCGCTTATCGGTGTCGTCGTTGTTGAAAACGAAACGGACGGAGTCCTGGTACTGCCATTGGTCTTCGGCAAAGCTGTGCGACCCCTCCCACTCGGCATCGCTACAGGCAGAAAGCACGAACAGCAGGCTCGTCAGCAGTAAGAATAAGCGTAGATAGTGCACGGGCATAAAGTTAGCAATTCAGCGGGCAAACGCAGGGTTCAGCGGTAGGCGATGAAACCGACGGCGAGAATCGCTACCGCAATACCCACCTGCGCGTATTTCGAAAGCCGTTCGCAGTAGAGCACTAGCCCCAGCACCGCCGCCAGCAGCACCTGCCCCACGTTGTTGATCGGGAAAAAGACGGTGCCGTCTTTCAGCGCCTCCAGCCCGGCCAACAGAAACCAGATCGAGAAGAAATTCGGTACGCCCAATATCACCCCGGCAACAGGGCCCTGCCAGTGGAACTTCATGCGGCCCGTTCCGATTCGCGCCCACATCATGAGCTGGCCCAAAATACCCGCCACGCCGAATAGCGTAATGACGAACACCTCTTTGGGCATCAAGGCGCCGTATTCGGCATTGAAGATTTTGAACACGCTGTCTGTGGTCGCCGAGCCAAAAAACAGCACCAACGCCAGCAGCAGCGCCTTGTCGAGCTTGCGGGTTTTGGGCTTCAGTTGCTGCTCGGGCTCGTCGGCGGTGTGGCGGCGACGCGAACGCAAGTTCAAGAGCACGATGGCCACCAGCGCCAGCGCCACCCCCGCCCAGCGCAAGCCGTTCATTGGGTCGTCGTAAATGACCCACGAGAGTAACGTCGGGATGATGACAGACAGCTTCGTTAGAATGACCGCAATGACGATACCAAGCGTTTGCACGCCACGGGCGATCATGAAAAACAACGAGATGAACAGCGCGCCCTGAAAGATCCCCAACGGCACCCAGCTCTTGTCGCTCTCAGCGACCACCTCGAAAAACTCCGGCGCGAAGATCAGCCCGGTAAGCACACAGACGACGTAGTTCCAGGTGATGACCTGAAAGAGCGGCACCGGAAAGCGTTGCACTTCCCGGAAGATAATGGGGATCAGGCTGCTGGAAAGCACACAACCCAGCAGATACCACCAGCCGACGTTAATGTCCATGTGTTGATGCGAGCGCCTAGTCGCCCAGGCGATCGACGTACTGCTCTTTGTAGTAATCCTGGTAGTCGCCACTTTTCACGTGCGCCACCCACTCGGGGCTGTTCAGGTACCAGTCGATGGTCTTGCGCAGGCCCTCTTCGAACTGCAGGCTGGGCTTCCAGCCGAGCTCGTCTTTCAGCTTCGTGCAGTCGATCGCATAGCGCAGGTCGTGCCCCGGGCGGTCTTTGATGAACGTGATGCGGCTTTCGGCATCGCCTTCCGGGCGACCGAGCGCCCCATCCGTGAGCTTGCACAGCAGCTTCACGAGGTCAATGTTCGTCCATTCGTTCTCGCCGCCGATGTTGTAGGTCTCGCCCAGGCGCCCGTTGTGCAAAATCGCGTCGATGGCCGTCGCGTGGTCGTGCACCCACAGCCAGTCGCGCACGTTTTCGCCTTTGCCGTAAACAGGCAGGTCTTCTTTGTCGACGATTTTAGTGATGAAGAGCGGGATCAACTTCTCGGGAAACTGGTAGGGCCCATAGTTGTTCGAGCAGTTACTGAGCACCACTGGCAGGCCATAGGTGTGGTAGTAGGCGCGCACGAAGTGGTCCGAGCTGGCTTTGGAAGCAGAATACGGGCTGCGTGGGTCGTAAGGCGTGTCTTCGTAGAAGAAGCCCGTCTCGCCGAGCGAGCCGTAGACCTCGTCGGTGCTGACGTGGTAGAAACGCACATCGTCGCGAGCACCCCACTTTTCTTTGGCGATGTTCAGCAGGTTCACCGTACCCAGCACGTTGGTTTTCACGAACGTGAGCGGGTCCAGAATCGAGCGGTCAACGTGGCTTTCGGCCGCCAGATGAATCACGCCGTCGATGTCATGCTTATCGAATACCTGACGAATGGCCTCTTCGTCAACGATATCAGCTTTTTCGAAATGGTAGTTGGGTTTGTCCTCAATGTCTTGCAAGCTCATCAGATTACCGGCATACGTCAGCTTGTCGAGGTTGACGATCTTGTAATCTGGATACGTATTCACGAAGTGGCGAACAACGTGTGAGCCAATAAAGCCCGCACCGCCGGTGATGAGGATGTTTTTCATAATGCCGCAGCAATTTGAGGAATGCAGGCCAAAGATAAAGAAGTCCGCGGGAAACGGGTGCGCAGGTCAGGCTTT
>CAZTEZ010000026.1:0-16997 GCA_964611815.1 uncultured Bacteroidia bacterium
CGCCCCCGAAAAGCTGCTGCCGATTTACGGTAAGCTCTACATTGTGGGGCGTACTCAGCCAGACACGCAACCTGAGGAATCTTCTCACATAGCCACTGAGCAGCATGAGGCACCGACACCCGAGCCCAGTCAGCCTGCCGCCACACAAACCGTACAGCCGCAACAGTCAGTCGAGCCTGCCAAAGCTGAATCTAAGCCCCAGCAAACTGCTCAGCAACAGCAGCAGCCCGCAGAACCTGCAGCAGCCAGTGAGGTCAAGTCCCGTCCGGACCGCCCAATCGATAATAGCGGCAGCATCAAATGGCGCTCGGCCCGAGACCCCATTCTCAGCTTCATCATCCCCAAAGCCGACTACGAAACCAGCGCCTGTATTCAGCTGCTGAAAAAAATCAGCGACGCGCTGAAGCTGCCCCGCAACAGCGCTGCATTCGGCAAGCTCACCGGCGAGCTCACAATTGATTTACTCGCCGAAGCTCCTACCGATCGCATCGTGCTGCTTTCCGATTCGGCGTTTGAACAGCAAACCGGCACTATTCCGGCAGGTCAAACCTTATACCATACCCCGGCCTTAAGCAGCATGCTGCGCGACAAAGCCGCCAAGCGCGAGGCCTGGGACATCCTTAAACCCTTGCAACATGGCTCCTAACACCAAACCGCAACAACAGGTACTGCTTTTCGGCACCTTCAACCCGCACAAGCTCGAAGAAGTCGAGCGCTACTTCAATGACTGCAACTACGAGCTGCGCGGCGGGTTTCAGTACGACGACATCGGCGAGGCGCCCGAAGAGCAGGACACCCTTGAGGGCAACGCCATCGAAAAAGCGCAGTACTACTGCAAGCGCACGGGCATGGCCTGCTTTGCCGATGACACCGGCCTGGAGGTCGCCGCACTCGATGGTGCTCCCGGCGTGATGACCGCCCGCTATGCCGGCACGCCGCACGACCCCATCAAAAACATGAAAAAGCTGCTGGAGGCCATGGAGGGCGTCGAAGATCGCTCGGCGTGCTTCCGCACCGTGATTGCCTACGTCGGCAACGACGGCACTTGCAAGACTTTTGAGGGGCGCATGCCGGGCCGCATTGCGGAGTCGCGCTCGGGCTCGCAGGGTTTTGGCTACGACCCGATTTTTATTCCAGAAGGTCAGGACCGCACGTTTGCGGATATGTCTCTGGAAGAAAAAAACTTGATTTCGCACCGCAGCAAAGCCATCACGGCATTCGTCGATTATCTGAACAAGCAGGGCTGAGGCGCGGGTCTAGTGCGTAACTTCAAGGCCTGAATTCAGACCGGTTCGTTATGCAAAAGCCTTACATCGTCGGTATCGCCGGGGGCAGTGCCTCAGGCAAGACTTATCTGCTGCGCAAGCTGCAGGAAGAGCTGCAGGACGTGCCGCTGACGCTCATTTCGCTTGATAACTACTACTTCGACCTCGAGCACCAAGAGCCAGACGAGAACGGCGAGATCAACTTCGACCACCCTAGTGCGCTCGACTTAGAGCGCTTCCGCAATGACCTCAAACGACTGATGGACGGGGAGAGTGTGAGCATTCGGGAGTACCATTTCAACAACCCCGAGCACGCGCCCAAAACGATCACCTACACGCCGCAGCCGCTGATTATTATCGAGGGTATCTTCGCGTTTTACGACCCCAAAGTGGAGGATATGATGGACCTTCGGGTGTTCGTAGATGCCGAAGAGCACCGCAAACTCACGCGCCGCATCAAGCGCGACTACGAAGAGCGCGGCTACACGATGGACAACGTGCTCGATCAGTACCACCGCTTCGTGGTGCCGATGTACCGTCGGTTTGTAGAGCCGATGAAGTACGAGGCCGACCTAATTCTGAACAACCACGACAATTTCGCGCATGGCATCCGTGTGCTGACTGATCACCTGCTGTTTGCGCTGCATCGGCGCGGCATTGCGCTACCGAAGCTGGAAAAAGCTTAAATTCAAGCTATGCGAAATCTGATCATTGTATGTCTTTGTCTGCTGGCCGGTCAAGCCCTCGGGCAGTCGACGATTCGGCGTGGGGGCGATGTGCAACTGCAACTCAACGGTGCGGAACTGCCGCACGGCTTTGTCGGCGGGCTGAACAACCCGCTCTTCGCGAATATCGACCTCAACGGCGATGCTTACCCCGATTTGCACATTTTTGACCACGGTGATAATTCGCAGTATCTCTTCGAACACAGTGGCAACGCTGGCTCGGGGGAGTTCATACACCGACCCGATCTCGAGCATTTGCTGCCCGATACGCTGAACGGCAACTGGATGCGTTTGGCTGACTTCGACCGCGACGGTGACCAGGACATCTTCTCGGGCTACGCCGGGGGGGTATACGTGCACGTGAACCAGCGCATACCCACTGGTCAGCTGGGGTTCGAAACCCGCACCACACCCCTGCGGAGCGATTATTTTGCGTTTGAATCGAATCTGTATGTGGCGCCCGTAGACGTGCCGGCATTCACGGACATCGACGGCGACGGTGACATAGACGTGCTGACCTATGACGTGACCGGCGGGCAAGTCGAATGGCACCGCAATATGCAGGTGGATTCGGGCTGGGCGGCTGATAGCATGAAGTTCATCCTGACGAGTCAATGCTGGGGGCATTTTCTGGAAGTGTATGACATCCAGACCATGACCTATGACGTCAACATCAACCAGACCCCCTGCGACCAACCTGCCGGCAAAACGATGCATGCGGGTGGTACGCTGCTGCCCATCAACCTGAACGCCGACAGCCTGATGGACCTTGTGGTGTCCGATGTGGATGTCGAATACACAATAGGCCTGCGCAACGGCGGCGCGACGAATTACGCGAGCATGGACAGCGTCATCAACCCCTGGCCACCCAGTTACCCGGTGTCGCTGAGCGTTTTCCCCTCACTTTCGTATGCAGACGTGACAGGCGACGGCACGCCCGATTTACTGGCCGCCCCCTATCAGCTCGACAACTTCAACGATTACGCCGCCGTTTGGCGATACACCAACACCGGGCAAGTCGACCTGCCGACCTTCGATTTTCAGGAAGAGAACTTCCTGCAAAGCGGCATGCTCGATGGCGGCACGCACGCTGTACCACTGGTGCACGACTTCAACGGTGACAGCCTGCCCGATTTGCTGCTGGCCATTGGCGAGCGTTTCATCGCACCCTGGCAAGAAAAGCCCGGCGTGTTTTACTTCTACGCAAACATCGGCGACAGCTCGCAAGCCGTATTCGACGCGCCCGTGCAGGTGCTCGAAAATGCCACCGTCCTGATGGGCAACCTGCCGCAGCAGCAGCACACCGTTGGCGATTTAGACGCTGATGGTCGGCTGGACATGCTCGTCGGCTACGGTAATGAGAAAATGCTGCGCCTAGAGGCCAATGGCAACTTCACGAACGGGTTCCCGGATATGGACACCGTGCCATTCAGCCTGCCAGAGCTCGGGTTCAATGGCCTGCTGAACCCCATGCCAGAGCTGTACGACCTGGATGCTGACGGAGATCTCGATCTCTTTGTCGGTCAGCGCAACGGCCGTTTGGCGTACTTCGAAAACCAGGGCGATTCGAGCAGCCCGGATTTCGTGCTGATTACGCAAAACTTCGGGAAGTTTGATGCCAGCAATGCCAACGGACAACTACACGTACGGGTGCGCACACTTGGCGCAGATACGTTACCTAGCCTCGTGCTCGGCACGGCCAGTGGACAATTCTTACGGCTCGATAGCCTCTCGGCAGACACCTCCCAAACCCAAACGCTCCTCCCGTTTTTGGAAGACTTCGCACTGACCCGTTCGCCCGCGCTGGAGGTGCTGACCACCCGTGCGAGCGATGACAGCCTGCGCGTGAACTACCTCGTTGGGCGCTGGCTAGGGGGGCTGCAACTGTACTCTGAACAGATTTTCGCGCCCGACACCAGCGTTTCTGATAGCGACACCACCATCTCGCGTAGCGAACTGCTCAGTGATGGGCTGCGCGCCTACCCGAACCCTGTGAAAGCACAACTCGTTGTGGAGACACCCGCACCCGGACAGCTGAGCCTCTACGACGCTGCCGGCCGCTTGTGTCTGCGTCGAAGTGTAGCCCGTGGTAATCAGACGCTTGAGCTACAAGAACTGCCACAAGGTGTGTATCTTCTTGAACTACGCACCCCGCAAAAGCATTATACGGGGCAGATTGTCAAGCAATAAACACATCACTGGCGATTTGCCTGTTCACGTAAGAGCACCCGGTTATGAGCACACAGCGCCCGCAACAATTCACGAAAAATAGCCGCCTACTCCCGTTTCTCATTGGCGGCGGCATTTTGCTGGTGATCGTTATTATTCTTGCTTCCAGCACGTTCCGCACCATCGAATCCGGTCAGGCGGGTGTCATCTTCCGGCCGTTTTCTGGTGGTTTGGAGGTCGATAAAGTGTATGGCCAGGGCCTGCACATCATCGCCCCCTGGAACACCATGTACGTCTACTCGGTGCGCCTGCAGGAAACCAGCGAGACCATGGACGTGCTCGCAAGCAACGGCCTGAGCATCCTGATGGATGTCTCGTTCCGCTATCGCCCCACCAAAGAGAGCCTCGGCTACCTGCACGATGAATTGGGGCCAGAGTACAAAGACAAACTCATTATTCCCGAGCTTAGATCGGCCGCCCGGAAAGTCATCGGTAAGTACAAGCCCGAACAGCTGTACTCCACCAAACGCGATGTGATTCAGCGCGAGATCGAAGAAGAACTCAAAAAGTCGCTCAAAAAGCGCTTTGTGAACGTCGATGCGGTGCTGATTCGCTCGATTCAGCTGCCCAAGAAGATCACGGAGGCCATCGAGCTGAAGCTCAAGCAAGAGCAGGAATTCCTGCAATACGAATTCCGCATCCAGAAAACCGAGAAAGAAGCCGAGCGCAAGCGTATCGAAGCCAAAGGTATTCGCGACCGACAGCGCATCATCAACGAGGGGCTGACTGACCGCTTCCTCAAGTACAAAGGCATCGAAGCCACTGAGCGACTGGCGGATTCCAAAAACTCAAAAGTCGTCGTGATCGGCGGTGGCGACGAAGGCCTGCCCCTCATTTTGGGCGATAACTAAGCGCCTGACAGACCGGTTTAATAGTCCACTTCGATGCCTTGGTATTCATCCGGGGTCTCGTAGTCTTTGCGCAGCGGGTGACCTGGCCAGTCTTCGGGCATAAAAATGCGACGCAGATCGGGGTGGTCGGTAAAGCGAATGCCAAAGAGGTCAAAGATTTCGCGTTCGTGCCAATCGGCAGTGCGGTACAGGTGGCTCAGCGTCGGTAGCTTGGGTAGGTATTCCGGGTTGTCTTCCTGCGCGCGTTCGACGAAGCACTTGAGCGTGATGAGGTGGCCATACGGAATCGAAAAGAAGTGATAGACCGCCCCGATGCGGTTCTCCTTCGCACCAAGATCAACCCCCGAGATGTTGTCCAGGAGGTCGCAGTAGAGGCGCTCGTCGTCGCGCAAAAACGCCGCAACGGCAGCCAGGTGGTCTGGCGCGATGCTCGCCCAGGGCTGCAGGGCTTCCTCATCCTGCTCAAGTATGGCATCCGGGAAGTTGGTGGCGATGAGCTGGAGGATGTCGGTAGAAGTCATGCGGATAAGACCTGTTTTGGGCTGTCGATGGTGTGCAATGCGTATGTGATACTTACGGATAAGCGCCGAATACCGGCAGATCAACGGAAAATGCTGAAAAGAGCCGGTGTAAATCCTTCGATCTGATGTAAATTAAAAGATATTTCAGCCGTTATACCTGTCTATGAAACGGATTTTCTGGCTTGCGCTGCCACTGATGGGGCTTTTTCTGCCCGCTCAGGCCCAAATTTGGAACTACGAAAACGTGCTCGACGACCGCAAGGAGGGCGGGCAAACCCCTGAACTGCTAGTCGACAACGCTGGCACGCTGCATGCGTTGTGGCACAACAAACATGCCGACCGCCTGGTCTATGCCCAGCGTGCGGCAGGCAGTGCGCAGTGGCAAACGGAAATCGTGGAACCCGGACGTGATGGTGGCTACGAACCGACGATGGTGCTCGATGGCACGGGCACTTTGCATGTAGCTTACTTTGGCAACCTGAACGGTCTGCAACCGCGCTATGCTACGCGAAACGCTGCCGGCGATTGGGTCGTGGAGGACATTACAAGCTACCATGTCGGCACCTACGGAGATTTCGGGCTGGTGGATCCGGTGCGCATTCAGGCCAGCATCGATCTGCTGATTACGGACAATGGCGAAGTGCAGGTCTACTTTTTCAACGGCTACTTTGAGGGTTGCTCTAACCAGGACAGCGTGCAGCTGGAGCCCTATCGTGCGCTGAGGACTCAGAATGGCTGGGTGGTGCAGCCCTTCGGTAACCGGCAGAATGAGCCCATTTTTCTGGGCTTCGCCGCCTGCGAATCTCAGTACAATGGCGCACGCTACGGTGAGTTCATGAACGCCTTTCAGCGCAGCGACGGACGCTTTTTGGCCCTGGCAACCAACCGAACCAATGGGCGACTGGCGGTTTACGAAGAGTTCCCGGCCACCATCAATCCGGTCTTTTGGCCCGAACGCACCATCGACTATAACGACGATGTGCACAAAGGGGATATCACAGACCCGACCACAGAGCTCCAACAAGATTTCATCCCCAAAATGACCTTCGAGGGCGTCAGTGGGCAGATGGTTAACGACACCTTGTACATCAGCTATGCCATGAGTGACAACTATGGTCGCAACGAGGCGTTGAATGACAATAACTCTGACATCAAAGTCAGCAACATTCTTACCGTCAACTTTGCGCGGGTGCTGCCCAACCTGACAGTTGACACGCTCACATTCATCGGGCCCAATAATGACGATCCAGTGGCGACCTACCGCACTTACACGGACATTCAGGTGCTCAACTCGGACACGATTTTCGTGTCAATCGCCGGTGTCAACGAGGACAACTACGAGCTCGCCACTACTTACGATGGCGGGCTAAGCTGGACGCGCGAGTTTTTGCCGCTATCGAACGTCACGAAAATGCAGGCGCCGCTGCAGATTGTTGACGACACGCTGCAAATGCTCGCCTACGACAACGGCGTGCAGACGCTCTACCACTACCGCAAGCATGTGGCCGATGGCCCAACGAGTTTCGTGCGAAGTGTGGTGGCCCGAAATACCGAGCTGGGCTATCGTTTCGATGCCGGTTTGGCTCAAAACGCGGGCGAGGACGTGCTGCACATGGCTTTCGATGACTGGAACTCGCGCGTGCTGTACTACGGGCAAAAGGCGAACGGCAGTTGGAGCTACGATACACTGCTTAACAATTTGCGCACAGACGAGCTCGCGCTCTCCGTTCAAAACGACGCACGGGCCATTGCCTATCGCAACGGCGATTCGTTGCGCACACTCACGCACAACGGCAACGGCTGGCAGAGCGGTTCGCTGAATAACAATATCAACGCCGGTTTTCTGCAGCTGGCACATTCTCCCAGTGGCGATACACTGCACGCGATTTACCTGGATTACGCCTTCTCGCAACTGATTTACCGACAAGGCGACGGTCAGAACTGGTGGGTGAATGAAGTGCTGAACCCCGCCGACACGGGCACTTTCAGCGGGGAGTTCCCGGCCCTGCATGTCGACGATAGCAACACGCCGCATGTGGTGTATTCCAGTCAGCGGCTCGACCTCCAAAACGCCACGACCTACTACATCTTGTACGCGCGACGCAACGGTAATAACGCCTGGGCCAAAGACACCGTCAAGAGCGACTCCACGATTTTACAACTGCTACAAACGGCCATTACCGAAGATTCGCTTGGCCAGCCCGTAGTGGTGGTGGCCGGTTTGCGGGCCAACAGCGCCCCGAGTTTGCGCAGTTATCAGTGGCGTGGCGATACGATTTGGCATGAGCAGATCGTGCAGACGCCCTTCCCGGGGGCGTCGCTCTCGCCGATTGTGCTGACAAACGACAGCATCGGCCGGCCCTGGCTGCTGTACACCCGCGAGGCGCTCGTCAACGAGCCGCAAATCATGCACCTAGGTGTAGAAAGCGAAAGTTGGCACGATTTGTACGTGGACAATAACCTGCCCAATGGCCGGATTCAGAACCGTGCTGACCTGCTGATTTCCGGGCATCGCTTATATGTCATCGGCGCTGAAACCGCGTCCACGAACAGCGGCATAGGCTTGCTGACCCTGCCCGACTGGACCACCGTCGTGGACAGCTTCGTCAGTGCGCGCCCCAATTTGCTGGCTAATCAGAACCGCCTGCACGTGTACCCGAACCCCGCCAGCGACCACGTTACACTCGAGCTCGAACAAGCCGTGGCTTTTGCTGATGTCGAGCTGATTAACCTCAAGGGTCAGCGCGTTGCCAACTGGCAGTGGCAAACTGAAAGCCGCGACCAGCGCAGCGCACAATTGCAACTGCCGGACTTGCCTGCGGGGGTCTATTCGCTGGTTTTCCGCGGGAAAGCCACTAGATTTGCGCTCAAACTCATCGTGCAGTAAAACCGACTGCCCTCAACCGATTTTACTGGCACTAAAGCCATCGCGTATGGCGTTACTGTCCTTCAGCTCTCATCTTCTATGCGCCTGAGTACCGATAGCGTTCGCAAGAAATATGGCCGCCGAGAGGTGGTGAAAGGCATCTCTATTTCGGTAGAGCAGGGTGAGATCGTGGGCTTGCTGGGCCCAAACGGTGCCGGCAAAACGACGACCTTCTACATGGTAGTCGGGCTGGTGCGCCCCAACAGTGGGCGGGTCTATCTCGACGACCGCGACATCACAACCCTGCCGATGTTTCGTCGTGCCAAGCTCGGCATTGGCTACCTGCCACAGGAAGCCAGCGTCTTTCGCAGCCTGACTGTGGAGCAGAACATCCAGTCAATTCTGGAGATGACGACGAAGATGACGCGCAAAGAGCGCCGGATGAAAACCGACGCGCTCATCGAAGAATTTAGTCTTGGGCACGTGCGCAACAACATCGGCAACCTGCTCTCGGGTGGGGAACGCCGCCGCACCGAAATCGCCCGCGCGCTGAGTGTAGACCCCAATTTTATTCTGCTCGACGAGCCGTTCGCGGGCGTCGACCCAATCGCTGTTGAAGATATTCAGGATATCGTCAAGCAGCTGGTGGACAGAAAGATCGGGGTGCTGATTACCGACCACAACGTCCACGAAACCCTCGCCATTACCGACCGCGCCTACCTGCTCTTCGATGGCAGCATCCTGAAATCAGGCACCGCCGAAGAGCTCGCCGCCGACGAGCAAGTCCGAAAAGTGTATCTTGGTGAGAAGTTCAAACTTGAGCGTTAAGCCCACTCCCTCATTCCGTTACGTCCCTCGCCATGCGTAGTCTACGACATCTTGCCGCCTCTTTCTTCCTGCGCAAAACGCGCATCCCGAAGATGGAAGCCATCGTTGACGACCCCGTGGGCTGCCAGCAGGAGATGTTCGAGTACCTCGTCCACCGCGCGCGCAACACCGCCTGGGGTAAGCTGCACGACTACGCCAACATCGAAAACATCGCCGATTTTCAGGCAAAGGTGCCGGTCAACACCTATGAGACCTTCTTCCCATTCATAGAGCGGGTGTTGAAAGGGCAGAAATACGTCCTCTGGCCGGGCAAGGTGAAGTGGTTTGCCAAGTCGAGCGGGACCACCAACGACCGCAGCAAGTTCATCCCGATGACCAACGAGATTCTGGATGACAACCACTTCGCTTGCGGCAAAGATATGCTCGCGCAGTACTTCGAGTTGCGCGCCGAAGACAGCAACGCCTTTGCTGGCAAAATCCTGAGCATCGGTGGCAGCCATCAGATCAGCCGCTACAACAAAAACGCCCGTGCAGGTGATCTGAGCGCGGTTCTCATACAGAATATGCCGTTTACGTACGAGCTCTCGCGGGTGCCCAGTCGTAAAGTGGCGTTGATGTCAGACTGGGACGACAAGCTGGAGGCCATGGCACGTGAGGCTGCCGAGGAGAACGTCACGGCCATTGCCGGGGTGCCCACCTGGACGTGGCTGGTCGTCACCAAGGCCATGGAAGTGAAAGGCATTACGTCTGGCAATCTGCACGACCTGTGGCCGAACCTGGAGGTCTTCTATCACGGCGGCGTCAACTTTGAGCCGTACCGCGAGCAGTTTCGCCAGCTGATGCCGGCCCCACACTTGAGCTTTATGGAGGTCTACAACGCCTCAGAGGGCTTTTTTGCATTCCAGACGGACCTCAAAGACCGCGGGCTGCAACTGCTTTTGTCGCACGGCATTTTCTTCGAGTTTATCCCCCTCAGCGAAGTGGGCAAGCTGCACCCCAAAGCGCTGACCATCGGCGAGGTTGAAGTCGGCGAGACCTACGCCATGCTCATCAGCACCGTCGGCGGGCTGTGGCGCTACGCCATCGGCGACACCGTGCGCTTCACGTCGACCTATCCGCACAAGATTGTCGTCGCCGGGCGCACCAAGCATTTCATCAATGCCTTCGGCGAAGAGTTGATGGTCGGCAATGCTGAGGCTGCCATCGCTGAGGCCTGCGCCCAAACCGGCGCGACGGTCAAAGACTTCACCGCCGGCCCCATTTATGCCCAGCCCGAACACGACCTGTTGGGCACCCACGAGTGGGTGATCGAGTTCGACCAACGCCCCAACGACCCCGAGCATTTCAACCGCATCCTGGATGCCGAACTCCAGCGGGTGAATGGCGACTACGGCGCCAAACGCGCAGGCGATTTCGCGATGCGCTTCCCGGTGATCCACCACGCGCCCAGCGGCACCTTCGAAAGCTGGATGCGCCAACGCGGCAAGCTGGGCGGGCAGAACAAAGTGCCCCGCCTGGCCAACCACCGGGACTTTTTGGAAGGCGTGTTAGCGCTGCTGCCTGAAAAGGCTTGATAACCTGTACGAATGACAAAAAGAAAAGCCGCTCCTGATGGAGCGGCTTTATGCTATTGATCTGGCGCTAACTTTAGCGCTGCACGACCAGTTTGAAGTGCTCGACCTGCTCGCCGATGCGCACTTGCAGAGTGTACAAGCCGTCGGCCAAGTCGGCCGTATTGACACTGATGATGGCCTCGCCAGCAGCGTAATCCGCTTGTTGCGATAGCACTTGGCGGCCTTGAATGTCAAAGGCTTGCAGGCTTAATGCGGTCGGTCGTTCGAGCTGCACTTGCAGTGTGGCGACATCCTGCGCCGGGTTGGGGTAGAGCAACAGGCTGGTATACGTGAGCGGCTCGTCGACGCTGGTGCTGATGCTTTCGTTGACGCGAATGACCACGTCATCAACCGTCGGCTGGTTGGGCCCCAGCGTGATGAGATGGTTGAACGTCTTCAAACCCAGTACCTCACCGTGCAGTCGATACGTGCCGTAGGGCAGGTTGCCGATGGCAAACTCGTCGTTGTCGTTCGAGTAATCGAAATCGACGAGACTGTTGTCGCTAACATCGAACAGCATAACCGCCACGTCGCTCAGCTCGACATCGGTGTTCGTGATCTTGTTCGCACCGCTCGAGAGCGAGCCGCCGATGAATCCAGGGCCGCCGGGGTTGTTGCCGGCAATCAGGACTACCGGGGCGGTTTGCCCGAGTTGCGCCATGGGCACTGGCGATGCGTAGATCCATTGTGGGGTGTTGCCGTAGTAGGTTGGCACAAAGCTGTTGAAGTTGGGGTCGGTTGTATTTAACGCAGCTTTCACGTAATAAGGACCGCCCACTAGATTGTTGAACACATATTGGCCAGAATCTGAAGGGCTCAACACTACTGAGTCAGCGGCGGTCAGTGTATTGACCACGGAGTTATCGAACTCTACGAGATAAACCGTTGCATTGGAGACCGTAACCATAGTGCCGGCCTGGAAAGTCGAAACGCTGCCGTTGATATTCCAGGTCTGCGTTTGCGGTGTGCCGTTCACAGTGATCTGCTTGCACAGGGTGTCTGAGCAGCCGGTGCCGACGTCGTACACTGCAACACAGGCTTGATAAGTCCCCGCAGCTGAGTAGGTGTACGTCAAAATTGAGGTACCTGCAAAGGGAATCGCTTGGTTGTCAGTTTCTAATGCACTGAAGTTCGGATTGGTGCCCGGGTTGGTATAGCTGTCATACGAATGGTCTGTAAAGATGACAGTGAGGCCATCCGAAGCAACTGTGTGGCTAAAGCTCGCACCACAAGAGTTCGGGATAGGGTTGGGGGTCATGAAGGCCGAATAGTAGGCGGTGTCTGCACACAGCGAATCTGCGGCAACGAGTTGAATCAAGTAGCCTCCAATTTGGCTATAAGTGTGCGTTGCCGTTGGCGAGCTGTAGATCATGCCATCTCCCATTTCCCAAGTGAAGGACGTCGGCGTGAAATCGGCTGTGTAGCTGAGGTCAATAGACATGCCGTTGATGGAGTTTGGTACGATATCTACGTCGCAGGCGCCGATATTCGGTGCACTTACAGTTACCGCTTGCATTATGGTATCAGCGCAAGTCATGCCCGTGTCTTGCACAATCAGCTGCACGGTGTAGGTGCCAGCACTTGTATAAGTGTGGCTGGGGCTCGTGGCAGAAGATGTGTTGCCGTCGCCGAATTCCCAGCTCGTGGTGTAGCCGCTGCCGGCGTTTGTGGACGTAAAGTCGACGCTAAGGTTAGTCGGTACAAAGTTGAAACTCGCATCGCAAGTCGCCAGCAAGGGGGCGATGGTGAACGTCTGCGAGACTGTATCACTACAAGTAGCATTAGAATCCTGGACAATCAACTCCATGGTGTACGTACCCGGAGCGAGTGAGGAGCTGTCGAAGGACGCGGTAGTCTGGAAGCTGTAGAAGCTGCCGTCGACAAACCACATGTACTCGTCGGTCGGCTGCGGGTTGTTGGCCGTGGCGTTAATCGAATCGCCAAAAACGTTAACGGTGAATGAGGCATCGCAGGTGGTGCTCGGCGGTGAAATGACGATGGTTTGTGCCGTAGAGTCATAGCATGTCATGCCAATGTCTTGGACAATAAGCGAGACCGTATATGTCCCCGGTGCGGCATAGACATTGTTTGCAACCGCGTTAGTAGCCGAATTGCCATCGCCGAATTGCCACAAGAGCGTATTGTTGCTGTTGAGGTTGGTGGCAGAGACAAACACGGTGTCGCCGCTGACGCTTTGGTTAAAGCTGGCATCGCACGTAGCGGGCGGCGGGGGAATATGCACTACATAGAAGCCAGAATCTGTACAAAACGGATTTGGGGATTGCGTGGAAACACCGACGTAAACCATGTAATTGCTAGGGGCAGCATAAGTGTGCGTGGGATTAGTTCCTACAGAACTATTCCCGTCTCCAAAGTCCCAATAATTCGATTGCCCTGGGCCAGGATTGATCATCGCAAAACTAACTGTCATGCCATTTACGCTTGCCGTAATCCCAGCATTGCAGTTTGAGGGAGGTGCCCACATGCCAACCATCGTTGTAGAAGTGTCACTGCAAGCACCCAGTTGGTGAATAAGAGTGACCGTATAGGTGCCCTGAGCAGTATAATTATGCGCGGGATTGACCTGCGTCGAAGTGTTGCCGTCGCCAAAGTCCCATAAATAGGTGCTGCCAGCTGGCGTGTTGTTGGGGGCGGCAGAAAAAGTCAGACCATTATTAGCCGAAATAAAGCTCGCATCGCAGGTGGCACTCGGCGCGCTAACCGTGAGCGTTTGTGCCGTCGAATCATAGCAAGTGAAAGCCGCATCTTGTACAACCAGCAAAACAGTATAAGTACCTGCAGTCGCATACGTATGCGACGGATTGACCACCGTGGAGGTGTTGCCATCGCCGAAGTCCCACATGAGATTGTCGGAGGGTTGCACGTTGGAGGCCGTGAAGTCGACCGTCAGGTTGTTGGTGTTCTGTGTGAAAGCTGCATCGCAAGTTGGGGGCGAAGTGATCGTAATGGTTTGCATAGTCGTATCCGTGCAGCCCATATCCGAGACCACCAGCATTAAATTGAACGTCGATGTTGGGGAGAACGTGAGTGAAGGTCCCGTTGCTCCAGGTATGGTCATACCATTTATTAGCCATTCAAAGCCGTTTGTCGGCTGGGTGTTGGTAGCCGTGAAGGTCATCGACATGCCCGTTGTACCGGAAGTTGGGCCGTTGAAGCTGGCATCGCAGGTGGCACTGGGCGCGCTTAACGTGAGCGTTTGTGCCGTCGAATCATAGCAAGTGAAAGCCGCATCTTGCACAACCAGCGAAACAGTATAAGTACCTGCAGTAGCATACGTATGTGACGGATTGGCCACCGTGGAGGTGTTGCCATCGCCGAAGTCCCACATGAGATTGTCGGAGGGCTGCACGTTGGAGGCCGTGAAGTCAACCATCAGGTTGTTGGTGTTCTGAGTAAACGCGGCATCGCAGGAGGGTGGCGCTGTAACTACTATCCATTGCGAGACGGTGTCTGCACAAGTCATTCCGATATCGCGGGTAATCAACCTTACAAAGTAAGTGCCTTCAGCTGTATAGGTGTGAGTCGGGTTAGTCGCCGTCATGACAGTGCCGTCTGCGAAATCCCACTCTTGTATGAAGCCTGCACCAGCATTTGGCGCTACGAAGCTGACTGTCAGACCATTGGTGCTATGCATAAATGAGGCATCGCATTGTGCGAAACTATACTGCATACTCCCGGCAAGCAGTAGTATGAGCAATAGTAAATGTTGAATGTGAGAACGCATGAGTGTAGGGGTTTTTGACTAGGGTAGGAGTAAAGCCACTAGGTGTAGCTACAGTTTATTGAGATATAAATAAGTGAATTAATCTATTTCAGTTCTCTTGTATTGTCGACTTTTTGTTTGATGATATGAAAACTTAATGTCAATTTGTTCCGTAATTATATTTTGCGTCTGGCTGTTTTTGGCTCTTACGATGATGTTGGTGCTGTTTTTAGCACAAAAAAAGCCGCTCTAGAAAGAGTGGGTTTGTAATTAAGTTACCGTTGTTTTGGCGCAGGATGATCAACCTTACCGGCAATACATCTTCACCCGCACCGGGAAGTGATCGCTCCAACCGCCCAGATAGCGGCTGCCAACGTACGTGCGATTAGGGTATTGGCTGTAATCGTGGTCGCCGCCCTGGCGCATCCAGTTGGGGTCGTAGATGTCGGCGCTCGATTGGTCGAATACGCAGGTGGGGAAGGCGTTTGTACCCACTTTTTCAACAGCAGCCACGCTTGGCACCACAGCGTACTGCCAGACGATGATGTTATCCAGCTGATGCCAATTGCCTCGGTAACAGTGCGAACCGCGCGGCGGTGTGTCGTCGTGCGAGCCGGTTTGGAACAGGCAAAAAAGCTGGTCGTCGGCGGTGTGCTTGGGGTCTTCACCCGCAAAGAGGTGCTGCGCGATGCTCGGGTTGCTCGGCTCGTCGTTGAAATCACCCATCAGGATGATGCCCGTGCCCGGCACGGCATCCATGGCAGCGTTCACATACTTGTAAAGCGAATCGGCGACCGACTCGCGCACGGGGCTGTCCGCTGCGCGGGAAGGCCAGTGGTTGACGAAGATGGTCAGCGGATCGCCATTAAATAACTTGCCACGCACTTCGAGGATATCCCGCGAGATGTAGTTCTTCTCGATCGTCACGATCGGGTGGGCGATGCTGGTGTCTGGCACGAAAACATTGTGGTTGTAGATCAGCCCCACGTCCACGCCGCGGTGGTACTTGCTGTCGTGCAGAATCGCAAAGTTGTGGCGGTCGGCGCCAGCCATCGCGATCCAGTCGTCGAGCACCTGCTTGTTTTCGACCTCGCAAACGCCCATTAAATCAGGCCATTGCGCGTCGCCGTACGCCAGCGAGTCGGCAATGCGTGTCAGCTGCTGCAGCTTCGTCTGGTAGCGCTTCTGGGTCCAGGCTTTGTCGGCGGTGGGCAGAAACTCCTCGTCATCAAAGTCGGGGTCTTCGATGGTATCGAAGAGGTTCTCGACATTAAAAAACGCGATGCTCAGCTCTGTGAAGTCTTGCGCCTGAAGTGACGCAAACGGTAGGGTAAAGAGCAGAACAGCGAGGGCAAGAAAGCGGGTGGCAGGTTTCATGGCTACAAAGTTAAGCGCTGGGTGTGAATTGCAGGTTATCAATTGGTGTCGGCATTTCATTCCCCCATCTCATACTTATCGCCCCACACATACTGCATCCACTCCCGGATCTTCTTCTCCGAGCCCACCGCTTCTGGTTGATAAAACGACTGACCCTCAAGGCCCTCCGGCAGATACTCCTGCCGGCCGTCGCGCGCGTCGTAATCATGGGAGTACTTGTAGCCCTCGCCGTAGCCCAGGTCGTCCATCAGCTTGGTGGGGGCGTTGCGCAAGTGCAGTGGCACGGGCGTGTTAGGTTGCTGCTTCACGGCACGCATGGCCTGGTTAATGGCAGTATAACTCGCGTTACTTTTCGGGCTGGTGGCCAGGTAGGTCGCGCACTGGCTGAGAATAATGCGTGCTTCCGGCATGCCGATGACATCCACCGCCTGGAAGGTGTTCATGGCCAGCAGCAGCGCGTTGGGGTTGGCGTTGCCAATGTCCTCGCTGGCCGAAATCACAAGCCGGCGGGCGATAAAACGCAGCTCTTCACCGCCGTCCAGCATGCGCGCCAGCCAGTAGACCGCCCCGTTGGGGTCGCCGCCGCGAATCGATTTGATGAACGCAGAGATGGTGTCGTAGTGCTGCTCGCCCGACTTGTCGTACTGCGCGATTTTCTGCCGCGCCACGCGCTGCACGTTGGCATTGGTCACGAGTATGGTCTCACCCTCGGCGTGCTGGCCGACTATGAGCTCCAGCAAACTCAGCGCCTTGCGCGCATCGCCACCCGAGAGGTGATACAGCGCGTCGAGCTCGCGTAGCTGAATGTCGCGTGCAGCCAGCTCCTCGTCCGTGAGAATCGCCCGGCTGACCACCCGCTCAATGTGCTCCTGGGTGAGTGGCTCCAGGGTGTACACCTGGGCCCGTGAGAGCAGTGGTCGAATGACCTCAAACGAGGGGTTCTCGGTGGTGGCACCAATGAGCGTAATCGTGCCGTCTTCCACGGCGTGCAGCAGGGC
>CAZTEZ010000027.1:0-16907 GCA_964611815.1 uncultured Bacteroidia bacterium
CTTTCGTTCTCAGGTTTTCTTATTGGGCTGTCTAAATTTTGGGGGGCATTACAGGTACTTCCTTCTAACCAGGTCTAGGGGGTGGGCAACTTCTCGGATTTCAGTTAAAACTTCGCTCCAGTTTTTACCGTCAGGTAGTGGATTCATTTTCAGTTCGCTTTTTTCAATGGACGACTAGAGTTACTGATGCTGAATCCAGATTCTGGCTTACGATAGTAAAACTTTTCAAATGGCCGGGTATCATCTTTTTTGGAGTCATTCAAAGAGCCTACGATCTTTTTATAATCTTCTTCAAAGTTACTTTTGAGTGTCGTTTTCATCGCATTGGTGGAGTGAGTGTGTTTGCCGCAAAGATAAAACAGCCAGGCAATTTTAACCAATGTTGTCATCCACAGTTAAAATAACCTGCGTTATCCGGTGCACTATTATTAACGTTTCGAGTAAGAAACTTAGTTCAGCAGCTCGTCGAACGTAATCTGGAAGTAGTATAGCGCGCCGATGAAGGGTGCGATGCGCATCTCGCGGTAGTAGTTGTTCAGAATGTTGGTGCCACCGAGTTTGAAGCTCGTCTTGATCTTCGGCACGCGATACGTCACCTGTGCGTCCAGGGTGTTGAACGAGGGGATCTCGATGAACACACCGAACTGTTCGGGCGTGGCGAAATAGCTGCTCACCCAGCGGAAGTTGGCCCCGGCCCCCAGGTTGTAGAGGAACGAGCCCTGGTCTTTGCCGAAACGGGTGGCGTTCAGGCCGACGTTGACTTTATGCTCGGGGGTGTTGAAGGGAATCTCGCGCGCATCGAAGTCGCCCAAGAGCGCGTTGTAGTTGTAGTTGGTGTTCAGGCGCAGATCGCGCGTGAGCAGAATCTCGAACCCGGCCGATGCACCGTGCGACTGCACGTCTTGCTCGACATTCACGTATCGGCGGTAGATCTCGAAGTCCTCGTTCTGGATGTCCTCGACCGTCAGCGCCGCGTTGCCGTCCACACCCAAGTTGCTGGTGTCGGGGCCAACATAAGAGCGCAAGCCGCTGAAATTGCTGTAGGTATTGTAGTAGTAATTCGCGTCGAAGTTTACGCGCTTGAACAGCTGAGCACGGTAGCCCACCTCGAACGTTTGCAAGCGCTCAGGGGTGATGATATTCAGCTCGTTGGGTTGCACCAGCACGCTGGCATCGCCCGTCTGCTGAAACGCGCGCACCGATTCGAGCGTGTACACGTTCGCCGAGCCGTCTTCGTTCACGAGGCTGAAGAGGTTGTTGACGATAGGGTCGGAGCCGGTGTCAATGTAGATGCCGGCGTTGAACGTGTTGTAATATGCCTGCAGAATGGGCATGCGCAAGGCGCGCTGCCAACTACCGCGGATGTAGTGCTTTCGGCGCGGCCCCAGCGCCAGGGTGAAGGCTGCACGAGGGCTCCAGAGCAGGTCGGTTTTTTTGCTTTTGTCGGCCCGAATCGACGCCTGCAGCGTGAGGCGCTCGTCGATGATGCGCTTCTGCACCTGCGCATAGCCGCCCGCTTCCCAAATGTTCAGCTTGCTCTGATCTGGCACATCTGCGAAAATCACGCCCTGCGAGCGCGGGAAGAACGTGCGGAAGCTACCGCCCACGACCAGATCAAATAGCCCGTTGAGGTGTGGCGAGAAATCGTACTGCGCCTCGTTGTGTTGAAACCACGACTGGTCGACGAAGAGTGCCCCGCCTTCGCTCATGGGAATCTGCTTGAGGCTGTCGGCAATGCGCTCGAATTCTGGGGTGCCCGCCAGCACCTGCGCCTCGCCACCCGTCAGGGCATTGGAGAAACCGGGTACACCAGCGCTATCGACGCCGATTAGTGGCCCGGCGCTTTCCAGAAAGCCGACGACATCGTCATACAAAAAATTGTTGTCGCTGTTGGCGAATGCCCGCGCAGCCATGTGGTCACCCACGGCAATGGTGTCGCGACCGGCGGCGCGCAAATAGTCATTAATCAGACTATTGGTGTTCAACACACCCTGAAAATCCAGTCCGTAAGCAAACAGATACTGCGCGAACCATTGGCTGTCGTCTTTCCAGGCGCGGTTCATGTTCACGCCCAGCAGGCGCGTGTCGTAGGTGTTGCCGGCGTCTTCCAGCGCGGCGTAACTCCGGACGAACCAGTTTTTGCCACGGGCTTCCACACGGTGGGTATGCAGCAGGAAGTACTGAATCTGAAAGCGGTTGCCGCCCATGTACACCGCATTACCCGTACCGACCCGGCTGGAGGCGATGAGCTCGATATCGTCCGTCACGCGGTAGTGCAGCGCGATTTCGCCATTGGCCGTGCGCGCCTGGTCGTTGATGACATCCGGGTCGCGATAGCCGTCGCGGGCAATCAGTGTGGGGCCGTCGGGGAAGTTCAAACTGAAGTTCTCTTGCGTAAACGCCGAGCTGATCACCTGCTTGATCTCATCGCCATACAGGTTCACGCCGTCGTAGCCCGGGTTCAGCGGGCCGTAAGGGCTGCCATCGGGGCCGAAAAAGCGGGGGTCGGTGGCGTTGATGGTGCCGTTGTAAAGGCCGGGGTCATACAGCGCCTCGGCGTTGTAGTCGGTGGCGGCCCAGTCGGTGCCCTGCAGAAACTGGCCCGTGATTTTGAATGCAAAGCGGTTGTTGAAGGCTTTGGCAAAGCGGAATTCGCCCTCGTAGATCATCTGGGGATTGTCGTAGGGGTTGGTGTAGTTCACCTGGCCGACCTGCTGCCCATCGCCGAAATGGTTGGCGCTGGCCCGGAAGCTGGCGCTGACGCCCTGATAATCAAAAGGGTTCTTGCTGTACACATTCACCAGGCCGTTCATAGCGTTGGGACCATAGAGCGCCGATGACGCACCCGGAATCAGCTCCACGCTGGCGATGTCGAGTTGCGGTGTGCCGTTGAGGCTGTTCGTGGGGAAGTTGAGGCCCGGCGCCTGGATGTCCTGGCCGTCAATGCGCGTCACGACGCGCGGGTTGGTGCGGGCGTTGAAGCCGCGGGTGTTATAGACCTTGAACGTCAGGCTCTGCGACATCTGGTCCACGCCCTTTTGGTGCACCAGCGCGTCGTACATGTCCACCGTCGGCGAGTTGTTGAGCGTCTCGATGGTCATGCGCTCGACGGTGATCGGCGATTTGATCTACTTCTCTGGCCGGCGCGAGGCCGACACCACCACCTCGGCGGTGGTCAGTTCTTTGGGCTTCAGCTTCACAAGCACCGGGAACAAGTCTGACGGTACCTTCTGGTTCATCTCTTGAAACCCGATGTACGAAATCTGCAGCGCCACGCTATCGCGCGGTTCAAGCATGAACTCGAAGTAGCCGTTGTCGTCGGTCACCGCCCCACGCAATTCGCCCTGCACGCGCACGTTGGCACCAACGATGGGCTCGCCGGTGTCGTAGTCGACGAGTGTGCCACGCACGCGCAGGTTTCCCGGCTGTTCTGGTTGCGCGGTTTCAGCGGGGGTGGTTTCCGCAGGGGTGTCGGTGTTCTGCTCTTTATCAGCCGGTTCTGTGTTTTCGCGCCGGTTGCGTTGGCGGACACGGTCTTCTTGGGCAGAAAGCGAAAGCGTGCTGCAGAGCAAAGCGGCCAGCAGCAGCGAAGGGAGTAAGTAACGAAGCATGCGTTCAGCAGATCAAGTAAAAAATTGAACTGTCGCATCAGGTGAATGCGGACTGCTGAAAGGTCTGTGGTGGTGATATGACAAAGCCGGACAGGTAGCAGAACCCGTCCGGCTTGTAAACTAATGAAAAATCTAACGTAAAGAAATTGTTGCGTTAGTTCAGGAACTCGTCGAACGTAATCTGGAAGTAGTACATGCCGCCCACAAACGGCCCGGCGAATACCTCACGGTAGTACTGGTTCATCACGTTCATGCCGCCCAACTTAAAGATCGTTTTGATGCGTGGCACGCGGTAGGACACCTGCATATCCAGCGTGCTGAACGTGGGGATGTCGATGGCCACGCCCGTGCGGTCTTCGAGGTAAGCGTAGCCCTGCACCCAGCGGTAGTTCGCACCAACGCCCACGTTTTTCAGGAAGGGGTTCTCGTTGCTCAAGCGGCTGGCGTTGATGCCGATGTTGAACTTGTGCTCCGGTGTGTTGAAGGGAACATCTTCAGGCGAATCATCGATCAATCCGTTATAGTTGTAATTGGCATTCAGCACAATGTTGCGCGTCAACAGAAAATCCGCGCCGATGGCAAAGCCGTGCGCCTGCGCTTGTTCCACGCCATTGGCGTAGCGGCTATACGTGAAAAAGTCGCCATTCTGGATGTCTTCCTCGCTGAGGGTAAGCGAGTTATCGTTGCCCAGATTCGCAGTATCAGGGCCAATGATAAGCTGGTTCTCGTTGTAGTCTGAGAAAATGTTGAAGTAGTAGTTGGCGTCGAGCGTCAGGCGCTTGAACAGGCCAGTGCGGTAGCCCAACTCAAAGGTCTGCAAACGCTCCGGTTGGATTTGCACGAATTCGTCGACGCGCTCCAAGTCGTTGAGGTTGCCAGTTTCGCGATACACATCCAGCGAAGCTGCGGTGTAAGCATTGGGCGTGCCGTCTTCGAGGTTCAGCCCAAAGAGCTGATCGACGATCGGGTCTGCGCCTAAATACGTGAACACCTGCGCGTTGTAGGTGATGTAGTAGGCCTGCAGCGTGGGCATGCGGAAGGCCCGCTGCCAGCTACCGCGGATGAAGTGGTTGCGCTTTTGGCCCAGGTTCACCACGAACGAAGCCCGCGGACTCCAGAGCACGTCGGTCTTTTTGCTTTTGTCAGCACGAATCGAAGCCTGCAGCGTCAGACGGTCGTCGATAAGCTTGCGCTTGGCCTGGGCGTAGGCACCAGCTTCCCAAATGTTCAGCTCACTCACGTCGTTTACGTCTGCAAAAATGACACCTTCGGAGCGCGGGAAGAACGTCCGGAAGCTCGCACCGGCGATGAGGTCCACCACGCCGTTCAGGTGGGGGGTGAAATCGTATTGCGCCTCGTTGTGCTGGAACCACGTGCGATCGACGAAAGCGGCACCGCCCTCGTTCATGGGGACGTTCAGCACGCTATCGAGCGCGTTGTCGAATAGCGAGGTACCCGGCAAGTAGCGCGCTTCGCCACCGGTCAGCACATCCAAGAACACGGCTTGACCTTCTTCTGATAAGTCAGGTTGCAGCAACGGAATAAGCGGTGCCACATCTTCGCTCAGCAACTGGTTGTTGCTATTGGCAAACGCGCGTGCTGCGGCATGGTCGCCCAGCGCAATGGTGTCCAGCCCACGGTCTGCCAAAAAGCCATTCAGCAGCGTGTTTGTATTGACGATGCCACTGAAATCCAGTCCGTACGCAAACAGGTACTGTGCGAACCACTGGTCGTCGGTCTTGCTGGCGCGCGTCACGCCCACGCCTGCAAAGCGGGTGTCGTAGGAGTCGCCGGCGTCTTCAAAGCTGGCATAGCTACGTACGAACCAGTTTTTGCCTTTGAGTTCGAACTTGTGCAGGTGATAGAGGAAGTTGTTCAGCTGGTAGCGGTTGGCTGCCTGATACACCCCGTTGCCGGTGCCGACAATCGAGCTCAACTCAGCTTCGATGTTATCCGTAATGCGATAGTGCAGCGCAACACGGCCGTTGGCGATGCGCGCCTGGTTGTTGCCGACTTCTGTTTCGCGGTAGCCATCGCGGGCAATCATCGTGGCGCTGTCAGGGAAAGCCAGGCCAAAGGCATCAGCGGTGAACGCCGAGTCGACGGTGAGCTTGATCTCGTCCCCATACAGGTTCACGCCGTCGTAACCGGGGTTGTGGGGGCCGTAGAAACTGCCCTCGGCGTTCATAAAGCGAGGGTCACTGTTGTTGATCACGCCGTTGTAAACCGAATTCAGATAGAACGCCTCGCTGTTCAGGTCGTTGGCGGCCCAGTCGGTGCCCTGCATAAATGTACCCGTCACTTTGAACGCGAAGCGCTTGCCGATGGCTTTGGCATAGCGGAAGTTGACTTCGTACATAGGCTGCACGTTGTCGTAGGGGTTGGTGTAGTCCGTTACGCCGAACGTCTGCTCATCGCCGAGGTGGCTCATGCCCACGCGGGCTGCCACGCTGAGGCCCTGATACTGAAACGGGTCTTTGGTGTAAGTGTTCATCAGGCCGTTCATGGCGTTGGGGCCATAGAGCGCCGATGCTGCACCGGGGATGAGCTCTACAGAAGCTACATCCAGTGCTGGCGGGCCGGTCAGGGCGTTCGTCGGGAAGTTCAGGCCCGGCGCCTGCATGTCCATGCCATCAATGCGCGACACCACGCGGGTGTTCGTACGGGAGTTGAAGCCGCGGGTGTTGAACACGTTGAAGGTCAAGCTCTGAGCGAGCTTGTCGACGCCTTTCAGATTCGCGACGGCATCGAACATATTGATCGAAGCCATGTTCTGCATGGTCTCCACGGTCATTCGCTCGACCGTCACGGGCGATTCCATCAGCTTTTCGGGCTTACGAGAGGCTGACACCACGACCTCATCCAACTGCAGATTGTCCTCTTTTAGCTTGATCAAAATCGGAAAGGCTTTGGGCGGCACTTGGAGCAATTGAGGCTCATAACCGACGAACGAAAAGCGCAGCGGAATGCTGTCGCGCGGGTCGACATTGAACTCAAAGTAGCCATTCACATCGGTCACGGCGCCCGAAAGGCCATCAGCGAGTTTTACGTAGGCACCGGCTATGGGCTCACCGGTGGCTTCATCAATCAAAGTGCCCTTCACGGTCACTTTTTGAGGCGTGGTGGGCTGTTCAGTGGGTCGTTCGGCTGGTTGTTCGGTCTGGTTGTCGTTGTTCTGATTGCGGTTGCGCTGGCGCACGCGGTCTTCTTGGGCAGAAAGCAGGCCCACACTGAGACTAAAAAAGAACAGTACGAACGTCAGTCGTAGTAAAACAGAAGTAGACATGGCAGAACAGATTTAGGGCAGTTGGTAAGAGATAAAGCAGAATGACACGAAAGGTAATGAAAACTTAGTTTGAACTAATGTAAAATTTTTGTTGACTTCCGCAATGGCAACCCAACACCGGCAAGATTCGCGTGCAAAAACACCCACACATTTCGCGTGCACTATACCGATCAAGCCCCATCGCTCTACCCACATTCAGGCTCAACCACTTATGATCTGGCTTGTAAATCGCGGCAATAGCGAGCATTAACCAACAACATCTGGAAGTTTTTATGATTAATAATTAAGCCTCTATCCTCCTGCCATTCCTAGAGTTGATATTTATGAAGGAATAGTTAATTTTTTTTAGGTACATTGAATTGCCAAGTGTTCGTACGACCTTAGCGCACGCAACCCATACTCTGCTCACCTAACACGATTTTGCTATGCGAACACTCCTTCGCTATGCGCTTCTCGCGGCATTTGCCACACTCTTTAGCCTACACCTGCTCACACAGCGTAGCCTGGCGCAATCGGCCATTCCGGACTTCCATGTTTACGATGCCGAAGAGATCAACGGCAACCCGCTGATTCTTTGCGCGGCGCAAGACCAGACCGGTACACTCTATTTTGGCACCAGCCGAGGTGTGCTGCAGTTCGATGGTTCCAGCTGGTCGCTACACCCCACCCCGACGTCTGTTCGGGCGCTGGCCGTGCTCGAAATCGGGCGCATTTTGGTGGGTGGCGCGGCAGACTTCGGCATCCTGCAACCCAGCGAAGGCGGCAACCGCATGAAATACAAGAGCTACCGCAACAGCCTAAAGCAGGGTGACCGCGATATTTTCCGGGTCGAGAAAATCTTCACGAGCGGCAAAACCGGCTACTATTTCGCCGCCAACCGCCTGGTGCGCGCCAACTTTGAAGGCCGAGAGCCGCAAATGAAACTTTTCGGCATCGCCGACGCTGCCGGTGCCATGATGATTGACGGCCGCGTCTATGTGAACACCTACGACAAAGGCCTGCAGCAAATCAAGAACAACAAGGTCGTGGCCGCCCCCACAGGCCAGGCGCTTATTGATCAGTACATTGCCGGTACTGCCAAGGCTGGTGATAAACACCTGATATTCACAGAGGCCGGTAAAGTGTACAGCTTTTCGGGCGGTGCCATCGATGAATTCGACACCGACCTGCCGGCGGGGCTGAACATCCTCAGCGTGGCCAACCTCAGTGATGGCGACATCGCCGTGGCGACCTTCAACAACGGCACGTATTTGCTGGACGAGAACGGCGACGTGGAGTTGGCACTGAACCGCTCGAACAACTTCCGCTATGAAGAGAACTACGCGCTGTTCGTCGACAACGAAGACAACCTCTGGCTGGGCCACCCCGACGGCATCGTGCAGGTCAAATATGGCCTGCCGCTCAAGCTCGTAAACTTGCCCGGGCTCAACGGCCAGGTGCAGGCGGTGTACCTGACGGACGACAAGCTGTACGTGGGCACGTCTGTAGGCGCTTTTGTGGCCGACGCCGAACTCTCTGGCAATTTTCAAAGGGTGCCCGCAGTGGATGCTGCTGTTTGGAACTTTGCTGAATTCGATGGCGATATTTTGGCCGCCACCTCTTCTGGCATCGTCAACCTCAGTGGCGGGCCCAAACTCATTCCGAACGAAGTGGTACTGACGCTCACCCCCAGTAAATTCAATGAGGGCTATTTGTATGCAGGCACGTCCCTGGGCCTGTTTGTCATCAAAGACGGCGAGGCCAATCCGCTACCGAACTTTGAAGTTTCGGTGAACTCGATCGTGGAGGAAAAAGACGGCACACTCTGGATCGGCACCAACTACCAGGGGCTGGCGCGTGCCAAGCAAACCGGCGGCAAGTACCGTGTGGTGCGCCTGGGTCGCAAAGAAGGCCTCAGCGATACGTATGTGCGGGCCTTCAAGCTGAACGGGAAAATTTATTTCAATGCCCGCAACGACATCTATACTAGCGCCGGTGGCAACAAGTTTGAAAAGGACGATAAACTGAGCCAACAAATCGCCGGCGACAAAGTCTTCGCTTACAACGAACAATACCTAGCAACCTCCAAAGGTATCGCACAAGTGAATGGCGACTCGCTGAGCTACAGCCTGCCCGTCAACTTCGTGCAGGGTCCCATGGGACTTGCCAGCAACGTGTTTATCAAAGGCAACCAGTTCGTCCGTGGCATGGGCGATAAGGTTTTCGTGGCCCGCGGCGAGGCCTTGGACAAAAAGCCGATGATTTATCTCCGCAATATCACCATCGGAGAAGACTCAACCCTCTTCCAGGGGGTGTTCTGGGAAGAGGGCAGCACGACCTACAAGCTGGAGCAAACCAAAGCCTCGACTCCCACGCTGGATGCCGACCACAACACGCTGACATTCAGCTTCGGCCCCAACACCACACTGGGTGGCTCTGCACTAGAGTACAGCTATCAGCTGGCCGGTTTGCAAGAGGCTTATTCATCGTGGTCGCGTCAGACGAGCGTGACATTCAACAATCTGCGCGAGGGTCAGTACACCTTCCGGGTGAAAATGCGCAACGCGCTGGGCGTCGAAAGCGCACCGGCCGAATTCAGCTTCCGGGTGTCGCCACCTTGGTATCGTGCGTGGTGGGCGTACCTGGCCTATGCGCTTGTCGCAATCGTTCTGATTCTGGTGTTCGTGCGCATCAACTCCGCCCGCCTCAAGCGCCGCAACGAAAAACTCCAACAGCTTGTGGACCAACGCACCAAAGAGGTCGAAAAGCAAAAAGACGAGCTTGAAAAGCAAAACGAAACGCTCGAGAACACGCTCAACGAACTGCGCAACACCCAGGACCAGCTCATCCAGAGCGAGAAGCTCGCTGCCCTCGGTCAGCTGATCGCCGGTGTGGCCCACGAGATCAACACCCCTCTGGGCGCCATCAATGCCTCGCAGGGTTTCATGGACAAGAACCTGAAAAAGCTCATGCAAGAGCTGCCCGAATCGGGCGCGACCATGGATGAGCAAGTGAAAGTCGCGTTTACGCAGCTGGTGGAAGACACGCTGAGCGCCGGGGGCTCGCTCACCAGCCGCGAGGAGCGACAGATTGCTCGCTCGCTCTCAAAAGAACTTGATGCTGAGGGTGTCGACAACGCAAAGGAGATCGCCAAAGCGCTGGTGCAGGTTGGTTTGAGAGAAGGGCACATGAAGTACCTACCGATTTTCAAGCACCCCAACGCCACCGAGATTCTGGAGCTCGCCGGTATGATCGGCAAGTTCAACATCAACGTCAGCAACATCGGGCTGGCGGTGGCAAAGACGCAGAAAATCGTCTTCGCACTCAAGAATTACTCGCGCAAGCAAGTGACGGCCGATCTCGAGCCACTGGATATCGTCGATAACGTCCGCACGGTCATCACGATCTACGCCAACCAGCTCAAGTATGGCTTCAACGTACACGAGGACTACGACAGCGACCTGCCCGTGATGCAGGGCTACCCCGACGAGCTCAACCAGGTGTGGACGAACATCATCCACAACGCCATGCAGGCCATGTCCGATGGCGGCGACCTGTTCATCAGCGTCAAGCGCCAGGGCGACCAGGTCGTCACGCGCATACGCGACACCGGCTCGGGCATCCCCGACGATGTCCTGCCGCGCATCTTCGAAGCCTTCTACACCACCAAAGCGGCTGGCGAAGGCTCTGGACTCGGCCTCGACATCGTGAAAAAGATCGTCGAGAAGCACCAGGGCACCATCGACGTCGAGACCGAAATCAACGTCGGCACCACGTTTATCATCTCCATTCCTGTAGAACGCACGCCTGAAACTGCCGACGCGGAGGCAGAGGCTTAATGCATACCTTTTCGTACGCCTATTGTTACCCTAAATAACGAGCGCTATGTCAGAAACAACCGAACACCTTGCCGAGGCCGTCGCAGAGCAGCCCGAAAACGCTGAGCAAGCTGAACAAACAACGCAGCAGCCCGCCGAACCCGCACCGCCGAAAGCGATCCTGGAGGCCATGCGCGAACAGATGGCCGCACTGGAAACGGCCATCAATCAGCAGCCGAAAGAGCCGACTTTTGAGCTCACGGGCGACGAAAGCGCTGCCCTGCAAGCCGCCATTGGCCAAGTGAAGCGCCTGAAAGAGCGCCTGGATCTGAAGGAGCGCGAGCTCGAGCGCCTGGAACTGCGCTACAACGACTTGCGCAAACAATCGGGCAAGGGCGCTGAGGTGAGTACCAGCAGCGGCGCTGACGCTAAAGAGTTGGAGCGCCTGCAAGAGCGCGAGGCCCAAAACGAAAAGATGATCACGTTGGGGCAACTCGTAGCCGGTATCGCACACGAACTGAACACCCCAATGGGTGCCATCATGGCCTCGCAAGGCTTCCTGGACAAGAGCCTGACCCCGCTACTGGAAGTGCTGCCCAAGAAAGATGAGATCGTGACGCCCTACATCCAGCCGCTGTTCGACGAGCTGGTGAAGGAAGCGCTCGCGGTCAAAGAATCGCTGACGAGCCGCGAGGAGCGCCAGCTGATTCGCAGCCTCTCGAAAAAACTGGACGAGGAGGGCGTTCAGGACGGCAAGTTATTGGCAAAGGAGCTGATACAGGTGGGCCTGAAAGAAGACCTCGAGAAGTTCATGCCGCTTTTCAAGCACGACAAAGCGCTAGAAATCATCCGCCTGGCCGGGCTTATCGGCAAGTTCCGCGTGAACGTGAACAACATCGGGCTGGCCGCCGACAAGATGTCGAAAATGGTGAGCGCCGTGAAGAACTACTCGCGCAAGCAGGGCGACCCCGACAAGCCGGTCGAGTTCCTGCTGGAAGAGAACATCCGCACGGTGCTGACGCTCTACCACAACAAACTGAAGTACGGCGTCGATGTGTACACCGATTTCCCGGAGAAATCGCCGCGCATGGTGGGCTTTCCGGATGAGCTGACGCAGGTCTGGACGAACATCATCCACAACGCCGTGGAAGCAATGAACGCCCAGGGCGAACTGCGCATCAGCCTGAGCGAAGACCTCGCCAAAAACACCGCTACCGTTTCGATCACCGACAATGGCCCCGGCATACCCGAGGAGATCCAGCAGCGCATCTTCGAGCCGTTTTTCACGACCAAAGACTACGGCAAGGGCACTGGGCTGGGCCTCGATATCGTGAAAAAGATCGTAGACAAGCACCAGGGCGAGATCAGTGTTAGCTCTGAACCTGGGCGTACGCAATTTGTTATTGAATTACCTTTGTTGCCGTAGTATATTCCCACTACTTTCGGAATACCCCCTAACTCTGACTAGCATGGCAAAACCTGCAATACTCTGTGTAGACGACGAAAAGATTGTACTCGACAATCTGCGCGAGCAGCTGCAATCGACTTTTGGCGACCGATTCGAATACGAAGTGTCCGAAAGTGTCGAAGAAGCCTGGGAGGTCATCGAATGGCTTCAGGAAGACGGCTGCGAGTTCGTGCTCGTGATCTCAGACTGGCTGATGCCCATGACCAAAGGCGATAAGTTTCTCGTCGATGTGCATGAGCGCTTCCCGGGCACCGTCAAAATCATGCTCACCGGCCAGGCCGACCCGGAAGCCGTGGAGAATGCGCGCGAAAACGCTAATCTGTTCGCTTACTTACGCAAACCCTGGACGGAAGAAACGCTCGTCGCCCGCGTCAACGAAGCGCTCGGCAAGCTCGGTTTCAATGACTAACACCTACCGATTGCTGGCGCTGCAATCAACCTCCTGATGTTTTTTTCACCTCCCAATAGTGCTGTATGAAGCCTAACGTTATTCTTTGTATCGACGACGAGAAGATTATTCTCGACAGCCTCCGCGAACAGATTTCTGCGCGCTTTGGCGAGGAATATGAAGTTGAAATCGGTGAGGGTGGCGAAGAAGGGCTGGAGATCATCGAAGAAATTGAAGAGGATGGTAAGGAACTGGCGTTGGTGATCTCGGACCACCTGATGCCGGGCATGAAAGGCGATGAGTTTTTGATCGAAGTACACAATCGCTACCCGGAAACCATGAAAATTTTGCTGACCGGCCAGGCCAGCCTGGAATCTGTCGGCAATGCGATCAACAAAGCGCGCATCTATCGCTACATCGTGAAGCCCTGGGACGAGAACGACCTGATGCTCACGTGCGAAAAGGCGCTCAACAGCTTCAAACAGTACCTGCAGCTACAAGAGTACAACCGCCTGCTGCAATCGCTGAACGCGTCGATACAGGACATCTCGAGCGAGATGCAGTTCACGAACGTGGTGAACAAAGTGCTGAACAGCACGCTCGAAAGCATGGATGCCAAGAAGGGCTTCCTGCTGATGGACCGCGATGGCTATCTGCAGCTTGAAGGCTTTTCATCGCGAAGCGATGAAGAAACCCAAGAGATGCACCAGCGCCTGAAAACCAACCGCGCCGAGGTGACCACTGAACTGCTCAACCGGGTGCGCGAGGCCCTGCAAGACGACGAGACGCGTCCCTTCCGGATGGTGGCACCCATCACGAAAAAAGGCAAGAACTTGGGCTATATGTTCATCGAGAACGAAAGCCGTCAGCATATTTTCAGCGAAAACCAGAAGCAAGTCCTGCAGATGCTCTCTTCGCAGGCGGCCATTTCGCTCGACAATGCCAAGCTGTACGAACGCGTTGAGCGCCAGAAGGCTTCACTGGCTGAAACCAATAAGCTCATTGAGCAGAAGAACGAAGACATCACGGCCAGCATTCGCTATGCGCAGCGCATTCAAGACGCGATTTTGCCGGAGCGTAATGGCCTGAACACATTCAACGAAGAGTCTTCGATCTTCTTTGCGCCGAAAGACATCGTTTCAGGCGATTTTTACTGGTGGCTCGACAAGGACGAGTACTTTCTGGTGGCCGCCGCCGACTGCACGGGCCACGGCGTACCCGGCGGGTTCATGTCGATGCTCTGCAACACCATGCTCAACGAGGCCGTGAACGTGTATGGCCTGACCGACCCCGACGCGATTCTCGAATACATCTCGCTGCAGCTGCGCGATACGCTCAACCAGGACGAAAACAGCGAGACCAAAGACGGCATGGACATCGCGCTCTGTGTGTTCGATTACGACAAATCGAAACTGAGCTTTGCAGGAGCGCACCGCCCGCTGGTATACATCCGAGATGGGAATCTCACGGAAATCAAAGGCGACAAGATGTCCGTGGCTGAACCGCTTTCGGACGATAATCCCGGGCAGTATAACCGCTACGACCTCGTGCTGAAGCCGGGCGACGCGATCTATCTGTTCTCGGATGGCATGGTCGACCAGTTTGGCGGGCCCGAGAACAAGCGCCTCGGGCGCCGTGCGCTCTACGAGATGTTTGAAGCTGCGGCCAGCTTGCCGGGCAGCAAACAGGCGGAAGCCATCGGCGCGCTTTTGAAAGAGTGGCAGGGCGAATACGAGCAGCTCGACGATCAGGTGCTCATCGTCATGCAGATGACCTAAGCGTCGTTACTTCACTTTGCATTTCAGCGTTTGCACGCTATTTTCACGGCATGCCCAAATCCCTCATTTTGACGCTACTGGCGGGTCTGCTGCTAACGGCCTGTGGCCCCAGTGCGCAGGAGTACGCTGCATTCAACAACCAGCTTGTTGGTGTGCTCGAGAGCGCTCGCGCCAACATGAACCGCGTCACGATGACCCTGAACATCGGCTATCGGATGGATGGCGATAGCATCCTGAACGAGCAGGCCCTGGCCGATACTTTCCGCAGCTTCCAGCGTCAATACGCCGATTACACGAAGGAAGCCCAGAGCCTGGACGCGCCCGATGATCTGACCGCCGAAGTGCAGCAAAAGGCGGTGGCCCTTCTTGAAAGCTACGAGCAATTGGTCGATGCTTATGAAGACATCCGAACGCTGAAACTGCGCGTCGCGAAAGGGCCGCTTACAGCAACAGACATGCAAGCGGAGGCAAAAGTCAGAGAGAAGTTTCGCCTGCAAATCCTGCTTAAAGTGCAGAAAGACTTCCGCGAGGCGCACCACAAGTTTCTGGTGCGGGAGGGTTTGGAGCCGAAATAGATAGTAGCCGACGCTGCATCAGCGCTTTTCGACATCGCTGCCCTCGCTGTCTTTGCTGCGGTCGCGGTCCCCGCGCTTGTCGCGCTTCATGCGCAGTTGCTCGGCATCGGGGCGGGTCTGGCGCTTTTGCACCTCACTGCCACTCTGGGTCTTGCCATTGGCATTTTGTAGCTCTTCATACAGTTTGGCGATCTCCTCGTACAGAATCTCCTCGTCGCCAGGCACATAGCTCGTGTGTTGCTTCACAATACGACCGTCGGGCGTCAGCAAGAAGCTGTGCGGCACGTTGTTGACGTTCATCGCGCGTTTGAAGTCCGAGTTCTGGTCGAGCAGCACCTCGAAATCCCAAGCCTTGCCGTTCACGAACGACTTCACCTTCGTCGCGTTCCGCGCATCGTCGATGGACACCGCGTAGAGCTTCAGGTTGTAGTCTTCTTCCAGGTCGATATACGCATCGTTGATGGCCAT
Source organism: uncultured Bacteroidia bacterium (assembly GCA_964611815.1). GTDB lineage: Bacteria > Bacteroidota > Bacteroidia > J057 > CAZTEZ01 > CAZTEZ01. Next base: position 15,372 of record CAZTEZ010000027.1, read on the forward strand.
CAACTCCTGAATGCAGGGCTTGCACCACAGCGCCCAAAAACTGACGACGATTGGCCCATCGTGCTCAGCGAGCGTGTTGGTGTTGATGTTTTTGCCGTCGATGTCCTGGATTGTAACGCTCGGGAATTGCGCTCTCACGAACGTGATGCTGCAAATGGTGAAGAGGCTGAGAATGAGTGTACGCATGGTCGGTAGAAGTTTGAAGGGTGAATATACGGAATCCTGAGTTGCTCGCGTGCGGGAGATCCGTTAGAAGCTGCGCTCCATCGGGATGACGCTCTCGCGATACGTGGCGGGCTCTTCGAAACCGGTGACGGGGTCAACGACGACGATGTCAGTTTGATAGACGAGCTGCACGAGGCCGTTGTGGTTCCAGTACTGATAGGCCAACGTGCCGGGCTCGTAAATGCCTTCGCGGTCAAAGTCGAACTGCACGGCGACTTTCAGGCAGCGCTCGGTGCCCCAGGGCGCGATGATGTCCTGCACACCGACTACCTCTTTGCGCGACCACTCGCCGAAGTTTGTCTTGGTGTTGGTCTCCCACCACAGGCCGGTCGCTGCAGGATAGGCAAGCATCAGCTGGGGCTGGTCGTAGATGAAAATCGTCTGTGTGGTCTTACCGCTCGCTTGCGCACGCCCGTTGTGCAGGCGTTTGCGCAGCTCGGCAAGTGAGGTAAAGGTCTGGCCATTCCACTTGAACTCCTGTGCTTTGGCGTTGCCCGTCGGTGCTTTCATAATCACGCGCTGCTCGCCCTCGGTGTGGCCGATTTCGTGCAGGCCCTCGCGGTAGTTCTCGACGTACTGCTCGTTCACGTACACACTGCCATCGGCGTAGGCATCTTCGTGCACCAGCGCGAAGGCGCGGCGGCCATCGGGGAGTGAGACACGGCCGTCGACAGTCAGGCGGGTGTCGACGTATTCGTAACTGGTGCTGCTCGGACTGGCCACTGAGATCTCCGTTTCGTACGTCCACTGCAGCCCGGGTTGCAGCGGGAAGGTTGGGTCGATGAGCGTGGCCGGATCCGTTGGCGGGATGTAGGGGTCGGGCTGGGGCTGCGGGTGGTCGTGGTGGTGAATCTCACAGCCGGCGAAAAGGAGTGTCGCAAATAACAGGGGAAGTAAAAGGCGTTTCATGGCAGCAGTGTCTAAATGGTTCTATTAGCTTACTTACCAGAAGTGTGCCAACTCTATTTTGAGTTGATCAACACCACTTCATTAACTATCTTTAGGAGCTGTTAATCAACACCTTAAGTAATGAGTTTTTTCCCTGCTACCCCTATTCTACGGATTTTTGACTTTGAAAAAGCCAAGGCATTCTACTGCGATTATCTAGATTTTCAGGTTGATTTCCAGTTTCAGTTCGGCGAGGGCATGCCGCGCTATCTTGAAGTTACCCGCTCAGATTGCCGCCTGGGTCTCAGCGAGCACCATGGCGATGGTACGCCTGGCACACACATTCGTATCCGCTGTGACGATGTCCAGTTGTAAGCTTCCCCAAAACAGAAACAAATTAACCTAGAGAGAAGCGCTTGTTGA
>CAZTEZ010000028.1:0-9782 GCA_964611815.1 uncultured Bacteroidia bacterium
TCGATGATGCAGTTGATGGCGTTGGCCGAAGCGGTGATGCAGAAACCGCCGAGAATCAGTGCGATGAACGGCAGGGTCTCGATGTCGAACGGGCGTGCAATCACATAGGCCATGGCCGCCGAGAACACGACCGTAAGCGACAGGCGTAGCTTGATCAGCTGCGCATAATCGCTCAGCTTGGCCAGCAGGGGGTTCTCTGCAGTCACGATATGAGTATTGTCTTTGTGCACAATCTGTCGTTTATGCCGATGATGCTTTATCCGTTAGCGAGTTCAACGTTGTCGTCTGATTCGGGCGAAGAACTGATCTCGGCTGCGTCGGGGTCTACTTCAATGTGGTAGGCCAAAAACAGCCAGAACGTCGTGCTGATGAGCATGCTGCCGAACAACAAATGCAGCGGTTGCGCGATGCGCGGCATGCCAAACTCAGCGAGCGAAACGCCAAGTGCAAATTCCAACAACACGAGCAAAATCCCAAGTTGGGCCATGCGTTTGGTCACATTATCTTTTCGGGCGTGCTTGATGACCATCCAGCTTAAAAACAAGACGGCAAAAGCCACCACCCACGAGAACGTCCGGTGAATGATAAATATGGAACCAGCTGCATCTACCCAGCTCGAACGGCCCTCCTGTCCCATGTTTCGGGCGATTTCGTCGATAGCTTCCCGAACTTGCGTTCCCAAAAGCACCTGCGACACCAGCAGCAACATGGTGGCAAACGCCACCCATTTGAGGTTACTGCGCTGCCCATTTAGCGGCACCAGGAAGGGCTTGGAACTGGTATAAATAGCGAAAATCAGCAGGCACATGATCAGCATCGCCACGAACATGTGGATCGTGATCATGTTCTCGGTCAAACACGAGTCGACGACCAGTTTGCCCAACCAAGCCTGGAAGCCAATGGCGAAGGGCGTGAAGCCCGCCAGTAGTGTGCGCCAGCGCTGGCCTTTGACCTTCAGGAACGGCAGGCTGACGACCGTCAGCCCCAGCACCACCAGTCCGGCGATGGCACCGATGAGGCGGTTGATGTACTCCGTCCAGGTATTCGCGACGCTGAAGACCTGCTCCTCTTCGCAGCTGGTCTTGTACGTCTCTTGCCAACCGGCAGGCAGCTGGCTTTCAGACGTCGGCGGTATAAGCTTACCAAAACACTTGGGCCAGTCGGGGCAGCCCATGCCCGAGCCGGTCATGCGCACCACGCCACCGGCAAGGATCACGAGGTACACTATTACAAGTGCGGCGATTCCCCATCGGTGGAATCGCCGTACTTGCTTTTTGAACGTCTCGGATTGTGGGTACGCCATCCCCTTGGCTTGCGCCTGTTAAATCGGGTTAGGCGTTGTTGTCGATACCCGACTCATCGTCGTCTTTGCGGGCGGGAGAGGGTGCAGTCTCCTGCACTTGCTCGCCACCGCCAGCGGCGTCGGGGCCTTCGAAGACGGGGTTGTCCGGATCGTATTCGTGCGACCAGTAGTTGATGCCACGCTGAAGGTCTTCGTCAGACACGGTCTGCGGGATGTAGTCTGCAGGTGCACCCGGCTTGGAATAGTCATAAGACCAGCGGTAAACTGTCGGGATTTTGCCCGGCCAGTTGCCGTGGATGCGCTCAACAGGCGTAGTCCATTCCAGTCCGTTGCCACCCCAGGGGTTGCGCGGTGACTTGCGACCGAGCCAGATGCTCGAGAAGAAGTTGTACGCGAAGATGAACTGCGCTGCAACACCAATGATGGCCGCAATCGTAATCATGATGTTCATCTCCATCCACTGCGACGCGAATGAGAACTCCGTGAACGCGTAGTAGCGACGCGGTACGCCAGACATACCCATGTAGTACATCGGGAAGAACACGAGGTAGCCAGACGCAAACGTCAGCCAGAAGTGCAGCTTACCCAGGTTTTCATTCATCAAGCGGCCGAACATTTTCGGGTAGTAGTGGTATACACCGGCCATCATACCGAAGACAGATGCCACACCCATTACCAGGTGGAAGTGGCCCACAACAAAATACGTGTTGTGCAGGGCAACGTCCAGCGGGGCGTTGGCGAGGTAAAGGCCGGTAAGACCACCGGATACGAAGAACGATACCAGACCAATCGACCAGAGCATGCTGGTATGGAACTGAATGTTACCTTTCCAGATGGTGGCGACGTAGTTGAAGGTTTTCACCGCCGATGGGATGGCGATGATGACCGTCGTGAGTACGAAGACCGTACCGAGGAAGGGGTTCATGCCGGTCACAAACATGTGGTGGCCCCACACGATCAGCGACAGCACGAGGATACCGATCAGCGAGCCAACCATCGCACGGTAACCGAAGATCGGCTTACGCGCTTGCGTGGCGATGACTTCTGAGGTGATACCCAGCGCAGGCATCAGTACAATATACACCTCGGGGTGACCCAGGAACCAGAACAGGTGCTGGTAAAGAACCGGGCTACCACCTGTGTAGGCGAGGGCTTCGCCGGCGGTGTAGATTTCAGATAGATAGAAACTGGTGCCGAACGTGCGGTCGAAAATCAGCAGTACAACAGCTGCTACCAGTACGGGAAAGCTGAGGATACCGAGAATAGCCGTCAGGAAGAAGGCCCAAACCGTCAACGGCAGGCGGGTCATCTTCATGCCTTTCGTCCGCATGTTGAGAACGGTGGCGACGTAGTTCAGACCGCCCATCAGTGAAGACACGACGAACAAGAACATACTGATCAGCCACAAGTCCATACCCAAACCGGAGCCGGGCTGCGTTTGCGGTACCGCAGAGAGCGGCGGGTAGACCGTCCAACCAGCGGCGGCAGGTCCAGTTTCAATGAAAATTGACGCGAACATGATGACACTGGACAGGAAGAACAGCCAGTAAGACATCATATTAATGAACGGAGACGCCATATCGCGCGCACCAACCTGCAGCGGGATGAGCAGGTTCGCGAACGTACCGGTCAGACCCGCAGTAAGCAGGAAGAAGACCATGATGGTACCGTGAATGGTAACGAGCGCGAGATAGAAGTTCGGGTCGAGCGTTCCGTCAACCACCCATTTGCCGAGAAACTCACTGACGAACGGCAGCGGCTGATCGGGGTAGGCGAGTTGCAGACGGAAGACGACAGACATAAGCGCACCGACGAAGGCCATCAGCATACCTGTAATCAGGAACTGCTTGGCGATCATCTTGTGGTCCTGGCTGAAGACGTACTTCGTCCAGAAGGTTTCATGATGGTGATGGTCATGCGCATGGTCTTGCGCCTGAACACCACTCTGGCTTGCAACGGCTGTAGACATAATCGTTAGGTTTTACTTTACTTTTGACGTTCAAAAATGGTTTTACGGTGAACTAGTCACGTAAAGCAAGCGGGGAGCCTTCGGTATCGGCCTGAGCTTGTTTCTCAGGGGTTTCACCTTCAGCGGGAGTAGAGTCGTTTTCGGCATCGCCATCAGTCTCGCCTTCTTCGCCTTCGGCCGGGGCCTCATCAGCTGCGAAGTAGGGCTTTTGCTCGGCAAGCCATTTGTCATACTCGTCTTTTTCGACGACTACAACATTCATTTTCATTTTATAGTGCGAACCGCCGCAAATCTGCGAGCAGGCGACGGCGTAGTTGAATTCCGGGTCACCGTACTGCTCACGAGCCTCTTCGGTCGTGAAGCGCGGTACGAAGGTCACCTCAGTGGGCATGCCTGGTACGGCATAAATATGAGCACGAAAGTGCGGCAGGAAGAAGCCGTGCAGCACGTCTTTAGAACGCACATTGAATTTGCACTGGTAGCCTTTTGGGATGTACAGCTCTCGGGTGATGATATCATCGTTGCGAGACGCATCGGCTGAATCCAGACCGAGTGGATTGTCCGAACCGATTTGGCGGAAGTCATATTTACCGAACTTGCCGTCTTTGCCCGGGTACCAGCCCGTCCAGACGAACTGCTCAGCCATAACGCTGATTTCAACAGTCTTGGGGTGGTCTTCGGGATAGCTGTAGTGCGACCAGTATTTAAGGCCGGGTACGATCATGGCGACGATACCGACAGCGGGTATGACCGTCCACACCAGCTCGAGCTTGTGGTTATCGGGGTAATACGTTGCGCGAGAGCCTTTGCGACCACGGGCCGTAAAAGCGAACCAGAACAGCGCGGCTTCTACAACGAAGAACGCGACAACCGTAATGATGGCCGTAATGGCAAACAGGCGGTCGATTTCCACGCCGTGTTCTGAAGCTGATTCCTGATTGAGAATCATCAACTTATCGAAGTCATACACGAAGTGCCAGATGACCCATCCGAACAGCACGATACCAAATAGTAGCATCAAGCGGGCCTGCAGCCAGTTGCTCTTGATGCCTTTGGTCGGGTCGTAGTTGACCATGTTGGCGGCGCGGTGCAGCAAAATCAGTACGCCGGCGAGCAGCACCAGGGCGAGTACTTTCACCCAGGCGACGGCGCCTTTGTAGTCTTCTGGTTTTAATTCGGTGCCCAACTCAGCGGGCTCGGCAGAGGCGCGCTCCTGCGCCATTTCTCCGATGCCAGTTTGTTGGGCTTGCGCCAGTACGTCTGGTGCAGAAAATGCAGCCAACAATAGAACCAGCACGACACAGGCCGTGCAAATGTTGGCGTTCATAAAGTTTCCGAGAGTGCGTAGGGATTTCATAATCAACTAGCGGTATGGGGGTTGGTCAGGCAGTCGTTGGCGCGAAAATACGATTTTAGTGCTTGCCAGTGTTTGTATTTTGCTTTTCGAGGGCAAATTTTTCTTTCATCTTCCCGACTACCAACAGGCCTGCAGCCATCGAGAGCAGCAACATGATCACGACAAAGAAGATCGCAATGTTGATGAGCATGCTATCAAAGCTGTAAAGCGTTTCAGCTTCAACGTCTTGCACCGTAGACAGTTGGGCGAGGATTATGTTCATAGCGATTAGCTTAAAGCGGCTATCTTGGTTTACCTTGTTCTCAAATGTAGCAAGTGAACGCAGATTGGGCAATGCTTTGTGCTGGTTTTAAAGGAGTTTTACGTCTTTAAATTGATTCTGAATTTAGAGTTATCCAAACTATTCTGTGAGTCAACTCACACAACGCGCCGCAAATCCAAGCCACAAAGCACTTCAAGCTACGCATCTCCAACTACGCTGAACTTGATCATATTCGTGCGTTTACGGGCGTGCAAGGGCATGCTGGCGGCATTGATCACGATGTCGCCGTCTTTCACGCAACCGTTTTGCTCCAGGATGTCAATCACATCCGCAATCGTCGAGTCCGTGCTTTCAAAGCCGTCGTAGTAGAACGCCCGCACGCCCCACACCAGGCTCAGCGCTTTGATGAGCGGGCGCTGGTCCGTGAAAATGAAGATGTTGCAGGGCGGGCGGTGGCGCGAGAGCTGAAAGGCCGTGTAGCCGGAATTCGTCATCGCAGCAATGGCATTTGCGTTCAGCGAATCGGCCATCTGTACCGCCGACATGCACACGACATCCGACTCATAGGTGCGCGAATCGGGGTTCACGCGCATATTGCGCATGTACGTCACTTCTTCGCGTTCAGCCATTTCGATGATGCCGCGCATGGTTTCGATCACCAGCACCGGGTGCTCGCCCACGGACGTCTCGCCAGAGAGCATGAGCGCATCGGCGCCGTCGAGCACGGCGTTGGCACAGTCGGTGGCTTCTGCGCGGGTCGGGTGCGCGCTCTCGATCATCGAGTCCAGCATTTGCGTGGCGACGATCACGGGCTTGGCCTCGGCGTTACATTTTTTGATGATGCGTTTCTGCTCAAAAGGCACACGCTCGATGGGAATCTCCACGCCCAAATCGCCCCGCGCCACCATGATGGCATCGGAGGCCGAGATGATGCGATCGATGTCCTCCACCGCCTCGGGCTTCTCGATTTTGGAGATGATGCGCGACTTGGAGCCCGCCTCCTGCAGCACTTGTTTTAAAAGGAGCACATCTTCGGCCGAGCGCACGAACGAGAGCGCCAGCCACTCGACTTTGTTCTGGATGCCGAACATCAAGTCGCTCATGTCCTTGTCGGTGAGGCTGGGCAGCGAAATTTTCGTCTGTGGCAGATTCACGCCCTTGCGCTTGGCAATGCGCGTGCCGTTCAGGACTTTCACCTTTGCGCGCTTCTGGCCATCTGTTTCCAGCACCTCGAGCTTCACCTTGCCGTCTTCCACGAGCACCGGGTCGCCCACCTTCACGTCTTCGGCGAAGGTCTGGTACTGAATCGGCAGCTTGTCGTCCTCGCGCGCTTTCAGGTCGCTGCACAACCAGAAGGTGTCGCCGGGCTGCACGGCGTAATCTTCGTCCAAGTCGCCGATGCGAATCTTGGGGCCCTGCAAATCGAGCAGCACCGGCATATCTGTGCTGTGCTCCTGGTTCATCTGGCGAATGTTGTCGATCATCTGCTGATGGTCGTCGTGCGTACCGTGCGATGCGTTTAAACGAAAGACATCGACACCAGCTTTGACGAGCTCCCACATTTTGTCAGGCGATGCAGACGCGGGACCGAGCGTGGCGACAATCTTGGTGTGGTTGTAGTGTATAGGCATAGTTGGCGGTGCAGAAAAGGACGGTTAATAGTCAGCAGATGGCCGATGGGTTGCCGGAAAATACAAATTCGCCGGGGCAATGGCGCGTTAAATTTGCACACGAGTTGCAATCTATAGCCGGTGCAAGTGGTTGAGTATGGCTTTGCTTACTATTTTCGCGTGATTCCGCGAATTGCATCATTCGCGAGGCTAGTGTTTTGTAGCGGCTTTTAACACACCGTATATACGCTGCCCCGCCATGTGCCGTTCGTCTTACATCTAAAGACTCTCTGCTGCAGATGAATTACTCTAAGCTGAACAACCTCACGGGTTGGCTGATTTTTGCCCTTGGTGCCATCGTCTATCTGCTGACGACTTCGCCCACCGCCAGTTTTTGGGACTGCGGTGAATTTATCGCTTGTGCCAACGAATTTATGGTGCCCCACCCGCCGGGTGCGCCGCTCTTCTTGCTCATCGGGCGCATCTTCATCGTTTTCGGCTTTGGGCCCGAAAACGCCGCGTATATGATGAACCTGCTCTCGGTATTCGCTTCAGCGTTTACGGGCCTGTTCACGTTCTGGGCCATTACGATGCTCGCCAAGCGCATTGTGGCCCCCAACGCCGAGAACCCTGACAAAGGCAAAACCTACGCCATTCTGGCGGCTGGCATTGTGGGTGGTGCGACGGTCTTTTTCTGCAGCTCGTTCTGGTTCAACGCCGTTGAAGCGGAGGTGTACGCGCTGAGTTCGACTTTCAGTGCGCTCATCTTCTGGCTGATGCTCAAATGGGAGCAACGCGCGCATCTGCCCGGCTCGTATCGCTATATCATTCTCATTGCGTTTCTGATCGGCCTGTCGTTCGGTGTTCACCTGCTCTCGCTGCTGACCATCCCTGCGCTGGCACTCATTTACTACTTCCGCGTCTACAAATTCAGTTGGGGCGGATTCCTGGCCTCGCTGGGCATTTCAGTGGCGCTGCTGGGCTTCGTGCAGATCTTCATGGGTCTGTACACGTTCCGCATCGCGTTCTGGTTCGAACAAATCTTCACCGGCACCGTCAACACCCAAACCGGCGATGTCACAGGCATGGGCCTGCCGATGTGGACGGGCTCCATCATCTTCTTCCTTCTGCTTTTCGGTGGCCTGGGCTACGGGATTTACTGGACGGCCAAAAAGCAAAAAGTCGTCGCGAACGTGGCGTTGCTGGCCGCGCTCTTCGTTTATATCGGCATGAGTTCATATGCGCTAGTGTTCATTCGCGCCGCCGCCGAGCCGCCCATCAACGAGAACGACCCCGACAACATGGCCGCCATCGTGCCCTACATGGCGCGTGAGCAGTACGGCCAGGTGCCGCTGCTGTACGGGCCCATGTACAACGCGCAGGCTATTTCGGAGGAGAAGGTCGGCGAGATGTACTACACCTTCGAAAACCCGGTGGACATCGAGAAGTATGGCCCCGAGTCTAAACTGCTGAAGCAGCGCGGGGTGACCAACGAAGACCTGAACGGCCGATACGTCGCCTACTCCGACAAAACCGAGCTGGTCTATGCGCCCGGTAGCGAACGCGTCTTCCCGCGTATGCACGCCCGCGACAAGTACCGCATCAATTTTGACGGGCGACTGTATCACGGCAGCTATTTCAACTACGTGAGCGAGGCCAACCGTAAGGGCAACACCAACCCCATGGACGACACGCCGAGTGGTGGCGAAAACCTGGCCTTCTTCTTCGATTATCAGGTCGGGCACATGTATCTGCGCTATTTCGGCTGGAACTTCATCGGCCGCGAGGGTGATGCCCAATCGAGTGGGTCGGAGCTCTTCTACCGCGCTTCCAAATACGACAATGTGCCCGCAGGCGCCAAGCCCTACGTAGAAGAAGCCGCCGAATACGACCGCGAGCAACCCGACCGCAACCACTACTATGCCTTGCCGCTCTTGCTGGGGCTGCTCGGGCTGGCATTCCAGATCACGCGCGACCCGAAGAATGCCGTCGTGGTCGGCATGCTCTTTTTGGCGGGCGGCCTGGCCATCGTGCTTTATCTGAACCAGCCACCGCTGCAACCGCGCGAACGGGATTATTCTTACGCCGGCTCGTTTACCACCTTCTGTATATGGATCGGCCTTGGCGTGCTGGCAGCCTGGGAGCTGCTGCGCGACAACGCGAAGATGAAATCCGTGACGGCGGCCGCTTTGGCAGGGGTGCTGCTCTTTGCCGCCGTGCCACTGAACATGATGGCCGTGAACTGGGAAGACCACTCGCGTGCCGGTCGCTATGTCGCGCCTGACTCGGCTTACAACCTGCTGGAAAGCTGCGAGAAAGACGCAATTCTGTTTACGAACGGTGACAACGACACCTTCCCGCTTTGGTATCTACAAGAGGTGGAAGGCATCCGTACAGATGTGCGCGTTGTGAACCTCTCGCTGCTGAACACCGACTGGTACATTCAGGGTCTGCTCAAGCAGCAGAACGAGGGCGCACCCGTGCCCATCGGCCTGCCGGAGACTTACTTCATGGGCGAGAAACACGCCATGGAAGTGCGCCCCAACGGCGTGATTCCGCTGAAGCTGCCCACGCACAAAGACCACCTGCTGAAAAAGGGCCTCGTGACCCCAGAACAACACGCCACCATGGGCGACGAGGTGACCTGGAACGTGAAGCTGCGTGGCAACGAGCGCCGCTGGTACCTGATGAAGCAGGACCTGATGATCGTTGAAATGCTGCGTAACATCGCGGCGAACAAATGGGAGCGCCCGTTCTACTTCGCCATTACCATCCCGGACGCGAGCTACATTGGCTTGCAGCAGTTCTTCAGCCAGGAGGGCATGGCCCAGCGCGTGCTGCCGGTGAATTTCGCCGGAAATGGCCGCGGTGGCGAGGTGAACCTGGACAAGATGTACGACAACCTTGTGAACAAGTTCAAGTTCCGCAACCTGGGTCCTGGCAGCGATGTCTATCTGGATGCCAACATCAAGCGGATGCTCGGCAACTTCCGCAACAACTACGCGCGCCTCTCGAGCGAGTTCCTGAACCAGGCACAACGCAACGAGCTGATGATCAAGCGTGCGGAAGCCGAAGAGAACGACACCATCGACGTTGCGGCGCTCCAGAAAGAACGCAAAGCCTATCTGGAGAAAGCGAAAACCGTCGTCGACAAGTCGCGCGAGCTCATCAGCTACGACGTCTGCGAGGCCAAGTCTTACATCCACTCTCAGCACGGCGAGATTTACGCCAAGCTGGCCAAGGAGGGCTACAAGACTGAGCAGCTCGCCCGCGAAGAGCTC
>CAZTEZ010000028.1:9792-16813 GCA_964611815.1 uncultured Bacteroidia bacterium
GTGCGCGTATTTCGCTCCTGCAAACACTCTCGTATCTGGAACCCGGCGAGCAGTTCAACCCGCAGCGCAACTTCGACCTCTTCGCACTGAACGCCGTGAAAGAGACGTACAAAACGACGCTCGAGGACAAGGAAAAGGCGATCGAAACCCTTGAGGAGATGTACAACCTCACTGGCTTGCAGTTCTTCCAGCAAGAGCTGAACCAGCTGAAAGGCGATGCCGGCAAGAAGCCTCAACCCGGCGAGTTGCCACTGCCTGACCAGGAGCTGCCCGAGCCCGAAAAGACCAAGCAAGAGGCAACGGAAGAGCAGCCCAAAGACGAAGAGCCCTCGTAAGTTCTATCGCTTCTGGCGACAAGACACCGACTGAAAAACGTCTACTGCCAAAGCAGTAGACGTTTTTTTTGTGGGCGCGTGGGCAGGTGCTGTGGGCTACCACTCGCGCACAAGATCGAACTCGTCTTCGAACAGACGGATGTGGCGCTGGCCCTCGGCGATGTGCACCTGCCGGGCGTGCACAACCCACGGGCGCTTGCGAGAAGTGTCGAGTTCGATGTCATAAATGGGTCGCGAAAGGCGCGTTTTGAGCAGACGGTCGGGGTCTTTCGGGTCGGCGTATTCCGCGTGGGTGTGCACCCGCCGGATGCGCCCGTAGAAGTGATTGACATGCACGAGTGCATGCACGGGGTGTGGCGGTGGCGAAAAATCGCTGTCGGGCTCGCCGTTGCGGTCGGTGAAGCGCGCCGGTGTGGGCGCGGTGGTGGGGGTGTCGGTATCTCGCCGGGCGGTCGGCTGTGGGCTGTTGGGGGTCGTGTAAGGTTTCATGTTCGGTATATGATTGAGGGTGAACAAAAGCGCAAGTGCTGGCAAAAGGGCTGGTGTCGCAGCAGCCGTCAGCTGCCGAAGATTTGCTCGTAAGCTTCCAGATCAGATTTGCGGTGAATGGCGAAATGCCGGCGGAGGGCGTTCTCGGCCTCGCGCTGCATACTGGTGCCGTTGGCTTTGGCCATGCGTTTGAGCAGCCAGTGAAACTCTTGGCGCACGACAATGTGCTTTCGGTGTTGGGCGTCTGTCATCATGTAATGTTTAGTTGCGTGATGACAAGTATAGTATACATTCAACATCTTCCACACCCCCCTTCGGCTAACCGACTATCTGCCAGAAACTTAGAAAGTCAACAGCATTCAACAATTGTTAACAGCACTGATTAACAACACCTTACACCCTGCACGAATGCGCAAAGCGCTATCCGGCAGGAGTTAACTTTCGTCAACTCTCGATGTAAATAATACTTTACATGAAGGGTGCTTTTTCACACATGAAGACCCCTGATTTTCCCATGAATGCTTGGATGCGCAGAAATCACAAGCCGGCCAGTTGCTCACGAGCGGCTTCTTCGCCGTTTTCGATTGCTTGTGCATAAGCTGCTTTTGCCGCATCTGTGTTGCCACGTGCGGTTTCCACCAGGCCAAGGTAGTAGGCCGCCCACTTGAACTGCGGGTAGGCCGCTAGCAGTTCCTCTAACAGCGTGGCTGCCCGGTCGTAATTCTGTAGCGCGTAGGCGTAAATGGCACGATTTCGCCGCACCAGCGGATTGATGCCACCGAACTGCTCGCTGAACTCAAAGTCACGCGTGATGCCATGCGCTTCACCTTTTGACAACAAGACTTTACATATGCCCCGCTGCGCATAGGCTGCAGCGTGTTGCGGGTCGATAGCGATGGCTTTGTCGAACATGCGCTTGGCCTCACTCAAGTGACTGGCATCCAACATGATGTCGCCGCGTGTAAAGTAAACTTGCGCATCCGAAGGGTCGAACCGCCGCGCTTGGTCCACAGCCTTCAGCGCGTCCTCGAAATTGCGCAGGGCTTGCTGCAAGCGGGCCACTTGCAGGTGCAACTGCACGTCTTTGGGGTACGTTGCGACCAATTCTTGCGCGATTTTCAGCGCCGCCTCGTGTTTGCGCTGACCCTGCAGCGCCCGCACCAACCCCAAATGCGCGAGCATGTTCTCCGGTTGCTGCTGCTGCCACTGGTAAAAGAACGCCTCTGCTTTGTCGAAATGCCCACCGCCCAAATAGATTTCAGCGATGGCCTGCAGCACGTCGGCACGGGCATCGGGCGGCAACTCGAGGTTCTGGATCAGCGTTACCGCTTCGGCATGCTCGCCTTTGGCGGCCAGGATACGCGCGCGACCCAGGCGGGCCTGCGGGTTGTTCTCATCCAGCTCCAGGGCCTCTGCAAACGCGTCGGAGGCCTCTATGAAGCGCTCGAGCTTCACCAAGAGTTGCCCACGTGTGACAAAATCCTGCGCCCGCAGCTTGGGTTTCAGTTTGTCGGTGCGGGCCATCAGTTGATCGTGATACGTCAGGGCCTGTTCAAACTGCTTGCGAGCAACGGCACAGGTCACCAACCCTGCCAGCGCTTTGTCGTTCTGGTCTGCAATCTCGAGGGCTTTCAGAAAATGGCGTTCGGCCGTGGCATAATCGTGCTGCTTGAGCGCACGCTTGCCGCGTCGATACGCAAGATGACTTTTCAGCGCTTTGAACATGATGGGGGGCGTCTTTCAGGTCGGGTTTGGTGTACCTACTCTGTTATCGCATAGAGCACCAAATTGGTGCCCATCTGCAGCGCCTTTTCGCGCACAGCCGGCGGATTGCTGTGCACGCTAGAGTCTTCCCAGCCGTCGCCGAGGTCGGTTTCGTAGGTCAGGAACACGCCCAGCCGCCCATCGATGAAAATCCCGAACGCCTGTGCGGGCTTGCCATCGTGCTCGTGGATTTTAGGGATACCGTTCTCGAATGCAAAGTGCTGTTTATACACCGCGTGCGAAAACGGCACTTCGATCAGCTCGTTTTCGGGGAATACCTTGGCTAGCTCGCGTCGGATGTACTTCTGCATGCCGTAGTTGTCGTCGATCACCCAAAATCCGCCGGCCTCAACGTACTTACGCAAGTTCTCGGCCTCCTGGCTGCTGAACACCACGTTGCCGTGGCCAGTCATATAAAGCATCGGAAACTGGAAGATCTCGGGGCTGCCGGGCTCCACCACGGCCTCGCGCAATTCGGGGGTGGCGCGGGTGTTCTGGCGAATGTAGCGGAACAGGTTCTCGAGCGAAGTGGGGTTGGCATACCAGTCGCCACCACCCTCATATTTGAGTTTACCAATGGCAAAACTGCCATCTTGCGCCTGGACGTCCGGTTGGGGTGCAAGGCCGCACAGCAGTACCAATAGCGTGATTAGTCGGGGGTATCGCATGTTTATCTAACGCAAATGGCGTTCAAATTGTACCTTTACGGCGGTTTCAAACTCTGTTTTTGCTCAACGAACTTACGGCCTTTTCTGCGTTTGGCCGCCCCGACGAACTGAATGTTTAACGCCCTGCTACAATCCCCGCACCACTGGATGGCCCTCGTTTGGGTCCTCCTGTTGGGGGTGTTTGTCTGGCGTTGGCAGCGCACGCAATCGAGCCAGTTGCGTCGGTTTTTAGCAGTGGCAATGGCCATCAAACTTACCGCGTTGTTGATGGTGGTCTATTACAACAGCACCAATGGCGGAGGGGATCTCGTCATCTTTTGGGTGTTCAAAGTGCCTGACTACCTGCATTTAATCGAAACACACCCAGACCAGCGGATGGCTCTCTGGGGGTATCTGCTTTGGAACGACGCCGCCACCGACGCTGCACTCCAAGCGCAGTTTGCCGGGCAGTTGCATCAGCACTTCAATTATCCGAACGCGTTCGAAATGCACTATCTCCGGCTTTTGAGCCTGCTACATTTCATCACACGTGGTAACCTGACTGCGGCGCTGTTTATCGGCAGCGCGCTGGGCTTGGTCGGTCAGTGGTGGGTATGGCGCGCACTTTCTCGAAAGGTCGGTCGGGCAGACTGGCTGGGCTTCCTGGTGGTCTTTGGGTTGGCGAGCGTGTCGATTTTCACGGCCGGGTTCCATAAAGAGACGTTCCTGATGCTGGGACTGGGCATGCTAATGCAAGGCCTGCTACACAACCGCCACAGCCGACTTTGGCCAGTAATAATAGCCGTCTGTGGGTGGGGATTAATGCTGCTGATCAAACCCTATCTTGCCTTTACGATGCTACTGTTCCTCCTCTTAGTGCTCATCTGGCGGCAGACGACAATTCTCTCGGACGGTCGACGGGTAATTGCGCGCCTCAGCGTGCTTGCGGTGGCTGTGTTGGGCGTGGTCATTTTTTGGGATACCATAACCTACACTTTGGGCTATGGGCGCTATCTGCGAGAAGTCACCCTGCAGGTCGGGGCGGGGGGTGGCAATTTTGTAGACATCGGACAGTACGATTTAACCTTTGCAGGCCTGTTACGCGCCGGCACAACCGGCGCGCTGGTGACGCTCTTCGGCCCACTGCCCCAGCACATTAATAACCTTTGGGGCTGGAGCATGCTCCTGGAAAACCTGTTCTGGGTGTCCGGTGTGCTCTTTCTCGTCATTCGAGCCATACGCAAAGGCCTTCGCATGCGTTGGCAGCCCATAATGTGGCTGATGATCGCCTGGTCAGTGTGCTATTGTGCGCTTTTGGGCATCTCCGTGCCTTATTACGGAAGTTTGCTTAGGTATCGGACAATAGCTTTAATTTTGCTGGTCTCAGGTGTCTATCTCTTGTATGCAACGGCGAGTGCTTCTAAACGCCGCGCTTAAATGGAGCGCGCTTGTGCTGCTGTTTTTCAGCAGCTGGTCGGCGGTGCACGCCCAGCGGGCGATCTATAGTCTGGGTCTGCAGGGCGGGTATGCCAGTGCGGGTCTGCATGTGCCCGGGCGCGATGAGCAGCCCAACTTTACGCCCGTCGGTCAGTTCATGCTGGAGTTTGGCTACCGGCGCGAGTGGTCGAACAAGCGCTGGCTGTTTGGGATTGGCTTGCAACACGCATCCGAGCGCCAGTGGGCGACCATTCCGCTCAACTTCGACCCCAACAACACGCTGCCTGCCGACACGACGATCGGCTACAACGCCACCTTCAGCTACACCCAGCACAGCATCGGACGCGAGTGGGCCGTCCCCTTCCGCAAACGCAAACACGACAACACGTGGTTTTTTGTGACCAAGCTGACGGCTTCGATGAACATCCTCTACAAAATCTGGTCGCTGCCACGGCAGTTCACGGACTACGATGTCGCCGCCGCGCCCGTCGATTACGTGCGCATCGACGTACCCAGCCGTCGGCCAGACGTGTTCACCGTGCACCCCTCGATGGAGCTGAGCTTTGGTGTGCGCTGGCAGTTCGCCCGACACTTCGCCAGCGAAGTTCATATCAACGGTGGCGCGCTGTCGCAGGGATTCGACTTCGGGCAGGTGCAGCAGCGCTTTCACTACCGTTACGGCGTGTTCCTGGGGCTAACTTGGCAGTTCTGGGACTGGCGCCCGCGCTGATAATCAGTCGAAAATCAATCACCCGCTCAGGCTTCTTTGTGCTTGTAGAGCGTGACTAAGAAGTACGAGCGCTCGTCGTCGGTCTCGAACTTGGGCATGGGCGAGCCGTTCGCTCTGAAAGCCCTAAATATTTTACTTATTCCAGTGGAATAACCTTCTGTCATGCCAAGAAGCTTCAAATACTCGCCGATCTTTCCATTTCGGTAATGCCTCGCGACTAGCTTGGCTCTGTTTTCCCAAGACAGCTCTTCAAGATCAGCCTTTCCAATAGGGGGTAAGGGGCCAGGGTAACTCAGTATTTCCATGCGATCTTTAAAGACAGCAACCTCTATTGGCCTCGGAGGATCGTAGCTTCGATGAAAAATGGCATTCGAAATCACTTCCTCAACAGCTTTATACGGATAACTATGGATTAATTCAACTTCCGGTCGGTCGTCTAGTTTCTTTCGAAAGCCTGATATAAGATGCGTAGAAATAAAGTCGAGAACAGACCTTTGTTGAACATGCAGTGGGCCGTCAAAAATCTTCTCTTGTATTGTATCGCCCCCTCTGTCGATATCATCAAATTGTAATATAACTGTAGTTGCATTTCTAAATCGTTCAATGTCTTGTGGTTTTCGATGAAAAAACAAAGCAGCCAGATTTCGCAAACTATTAGCTTCCTTCGGCTCAGCGATTAAGTGCATCTTTTTGAATAAGTCCAATCGGCTTAATGTCTCAATTTCATCTGAGAGGCCACTGTCGATCTCGTCCAAGAAATCACGAACTAGTAACAGGTCAATATCTTGAAAATCTAATTCTGGACAGGCCCTGTCTTCAAAAGGTATTTGGTTAGCAAAAGATAATAAACGGGGCATCTCTTCCGACTTGGGCAGCCTGGTTCTGTTACCATGTCGGATATAATATTGCCGCTGAGTCTTGCCTTTCATGGCTTCAGGTACAGAGTAAGGGCGGTTGTCTCCCCTGGGACACCAAACAACTATAAAATGCTTATTCTTATATTTTTCATAATGGAAATGCGGAGAATACTGAGGCCTTATTTTATCCTGAGTTAGCCCGATTAATTTATTTTGTATCTTTTCTATGCGGTGTTCCTGTAGACCAGAATTATTCAAATCAAATACGCCATTTTCATCTTCAGCAGCCCCTATAATCACAAATCCACCATCTTGTGAAAAAAAGTCGTTCGCGAAAGCGCAGATATTCTTGAGTATAGCCTCGGGGTTATCGCCCTCTTTAAACTCAATCCGGGAGTGTTCTACGCGGCTATCCTCAAGTAGCGATGCAAGTGGGATGTGTAGTGCCATAAAACCAATTTACGCCAAACTGAACCCATCGGCATCTTGCCAGGCCGGGAATTTTTCGCGGAAGTCGGCCAGCTCGGCGTAGTTGAGCGCGAGCGTGACGTGCGCGCTCGTGTTGCGCAGATCGACCCGGCGGTCGCCGTGCCAGTCGGTGATTGCGGAGTCGCCCGAGTAGTCAATGCCATTCTCGTCGCTGCCCACGCGGTTGACGGCCGCCACATAGCACAGGTTCTCGACCCCGCGTGCAGCAAGTAAACGTCGCCAATGCGGCGAGCGCTTGGGCAATGCGCCCAATGTCATCGGCATGGGTCACCA
>CAZTEZ010000029.1:0-16763 GCA_964611815.1 uncultured Bacteroidia bacterium
GCCCGTTACGAACATCAGCAGGCGCTCGAGGCCCAGGCCGAAGCCGCTGTGCGGCACCGTGCCGTACTGCCGCGTCTCGAGGTACCACCAGTAGTTGTCGATGGGCAGGCCCATCTCGTCGATGCGGCGGCGCAGGACGTCCTCGCGCTCTTCGCGCTGCGAACCGCCGATGATTTCGCCGATGCCCGGGAAGAGCACGTCCATGGCGGCCACTGTTTTGTCGTCCTCGTTTAAGCGCATGTAGAAGGCCTTGATGTCTTTTGGGTAGTTAATCAGAACAACAGGCTTCTTAAAGTGCTCCTCGACGAGGTAGCGCTCGTGCTCGCTCTGCAGGTCGCTGCCCCAGGCGACGGGGAACTCGAATTTGCGGCCGCTGGCCTGCAGAATCTCGATGCCTTCGGTGTATTCGAGCACGATGAAATCGTTCTCGAGTACGAACTGCAGGCGCTCTTTCAGGCCCTCGCTGTAGGTTTTCTCCAGAAATTCGACTTCCTCAGAATAGTTCTCCAGCACGTCTTTGATCACGAACTTCAGGAAGTCGCTGGCGAGCTGCACGTTGTCGTTCAGGTCGTAGAAGGCCATTTCCGGTTCGATCATCCAGAACTCGGCGATATGACGGCTGGTGTTCGAGTTTTCGGCACGGAAGGTCGGCCCAAAGGTGTAGATCTCGCCCAGCGCCAGCGCGGCGAGCTCGCCAGAGAGCTGGCCGGAGACCGTCAGGTGGGCGGGTTTGCCGAAGAAATCCGCACCGTAGTCGACGCCGCCCTCGGCCTCGCTAGGCACGTTGTCGAGCGGGAGGGTGGTCACCTGGAACATCTCGCCGGCACCCTCGCAGTCCGAGGCCGTGATGATGGGCGAGTGGTGGTAGACGAAGCCGCGCTGCTGGAAGAACTTGTGAATCGCATAGCTAACGCCGTTGCGAATGCGTAGCACGCTCGTGAAGGTGTTGGTGCGCGGGCGCAGGTGGGCAATCTCCCGCAGGAACTCCAGCGAGTGCTTCTTTTTTTGCAGCGGGTACTGCTCGGCATCGGCCGGACCGAGTACTTCTACGCTGGTGGCCTGAATCTCGACGCTCTGGCCTTTGCCCTGGCTTTCGACCAGGTTGCCGCTGATTGTGACGCTGGCACCAGTGGTCAGCTGCTTGATGGTGTTATCGTCGTGGTCGGCGTTGTCGATCACGACCTGCATGGGTTTGAGACAGGAGCCATCGGACACGGCGACGAACGACAGCTTTTTGCTGCCACGGCGGGTTTTCACCCAGCCCATGATCGTCACGGTGCTATCGACGGGCTGGTCGGCGTAAAGTTGAGCGATTTTAGAGCGCATAGCTGGCAATGCTTTGGTGCTTTAGGGGCAATTACTGAGGCAAATCACAGAGTGCTGAGACACTTGGATTCAGAAAAGTCGGTCGCTACGGAAGCCGTAAGCTGGCGTAAAATTGGCAAGCCCCGGCCGGATGGGCAAACCACAGCGCAAAAAACAGACCGAAGGGTCTGCATCGGGCAATGGAATGTACGAATGGCCAACTCAATTAACGCTTTAGCTCGGCTGGTGGAGTGTCCTGAGAAGGGTCGACGATCACGAAAACGTCTTCGTTCTCGCGCTGCATGAGGTACTTCTCGCGGGCGATGCGCTCGAGTTCGCGGGGATCGGTTTTCAGGCGGTCGGCGCGGATTTGCAGCTGGGCGATCTGCTCGCGGTAGAACGCGCGGTCTTCTTCAAGCTGCTCAACGGTCTGCTCCATTTTGTGCTGCGAAATCACGTTATAGCTGTCGAAAAACAGCATCCAGACCGCCGCGATGATCAGCGTGAGGCTGTACTTGTTGAGTACCCATTTGACGAGGTCGGTGCGTTTTAGCCGCTGCAACATGCTACAAACGTATAATTGACTAGCGCACACACCAAGGCTATCGGTCTGAAGTCTTCCACGCCCACAAATGCTCGCTTGCTTAACTCGCATCTGCAAATGTGGACAAGAGCAGCAGCCAGATGACCCAGCGATCCTGCGCTAAACTGCAGAATGTCGCGTTTTCACGCTATTGATCGCTTCTGGCTGCAAAACACCCGCTGAGGATGGCGCCTATTGCGGAGCGAATTCACGCAATTTCGGTGACGTGTTTCTGCCATTCGCAAACCAAAACAGTGCATTGGGACAGAAACCTGGTTTTAAAACACCGAATTACTTGCTGCAGTATCGCCTAATCTCTTATATTTAATGTCCAACACCTATCTTAAGACTGAAGCCGACATTTTCAGTACCCAAAGTATCCACTATCGAGATGAAACATTTACTCCTACTCTTATCCGCCCTGCTGACCGCAGGCACCCTTTCCGCCCAGACGCTGTACGTGTCTTCCGGTGGAGGTATAGGCCTGGTCGTTGAAGGCAACGACGGCACTAACCCCACGCTCTATGTTGAGGGAGGCGTTGAACTCGACGGCCCGGCGGTCGTTGAGGAAAATGCTGGTAACGATGGCGGCGATATGCGTGTGGTTGATTTTAGTGCGGCTAATCGTGGTAGCGTTACGATTGACGCAGGCGAATTAGAACACACTGGAGAAAGTACAATTCAGCTTGAAGGCCATTGGACCAACAATCAGGTTTACGATGCCTCGCTGACTGCAGGTCGTGCGCCAACTGTGATCTTTAATGGCACGCTTGTACAAAACTATGAACATTCGGGTTCTGACTATGACTTTCAGAACGTCAGCTTCCAAAACACCCTTGCTGTTGGTGCTGCTGCTGGTTCGATTGTGATGAACAGCGACCTGGCCGTAACGAATGAAGCCATTTTTGCAGGTGTAGCCAACCAAAACGTGGTTAACGCTAGCGGCAATACGTTTATCATGGGCCCCAACGCGACATTCACGAACGCTTACCTGGCAGCTGGTGGTACGCCCACCAAACGCGACTACATCAACGGCACGGTTCGTCGCCACACCAATTTTCCAGGCACGACAACGTATGATTTCCCGACCGGGAACACGGCAAGTGCAGAGCCCATGCAAATTGCGTTCAGTGGCAACCCCGGAAACGTCACGCACATAGATGGCTCGTTTGATGCTGCAGCACCTCCAGGACTAGTTGCTGGTGCAACCCAAGAGACGTGGTTGTGCGGCAACCCTACAATGGATCCTTTTACAGGCACTTGGGAG
The DNA here is from genome assembly GCA_964611815.1 of uncultured Bacteroidia bacterium. GTDB lineage: Bacteria > Bacteroidota > Bacteroidia > J057 > CAZTEZ01 > CAZTEZ01. Next base: position 3,156 of record CAZTEZ010000029.1, read on the forward strand.
TGGACAGCCAATGATGGCAGTACTTACCTTGGCGCCAATGGCACTCTCCAAGCTGGAGTTGGCTCAGGCACTTACGGTGTTGTGATGCGCCCGCACACAACATCAGCAACGCCCGCTGCGAACACGGTTGCGGTGTCCAGTACTGCGCAAAACGCATCAGGTACAAACGGCGGTGGTGCATGGCGCGTCGTGAACACGGGTGTCGCTGCAGCAGATGGTAATTTCCCTTGCGTACCCCAAGGTGGTGCGCCCAACGAGTTGGCAACCTCTCAGCGTTTGACCGGCTTCTCTGAAGGCGGTGGCCACTTCGCACCCGCCCCCCTGCCCGTCGAGTTCCTTGGCCTGACTGCCACGCCTGACGACGAAGGCTTTATTTACGTCAACTGGCAGACGCTGACCGAGACCAACAACTCGCACTTCAACCTCTTCCGATCAACTGACAATCAGAACTTCGAGATCGTGAAAGACGAAATTCCTGGTGCCGGTACTACGAAAGACCCCCAGAGCTACAGCTACGACGACTATGATGTCGAGTTCAACCAAGTCTACTATTACAAGACGCAACAGGTGGACTACGATGGCCAGAGCTCGTTCTCGAACGTCGCTCAGGCGATGCTGACGCGTGACGCGCTTGGTGCTGAGTCTTCAGTCGTGCTTTACCCGAACCCCACTGACGGTACGCTCAACATGCGTGTGGCCAGTGCCAGCGAGCAGACGATCGGCATCAAAATCTACGATGCGATTGGCAAGCTGATCGTTGACGAGATTTACGACGTGCAGCCCGGTATCTCAACGGTTGACCTCACCAGCGAAATCGGCGACGTATCTGCTGGTGCGTACAACGCTGTGGTCAACATGAGCGCGAACACGTTCACAACCAAGCTCGTGATTACGAAGTAATTCGATTACAGCTACAACCCTACAGAGCGCTCGCCACCCGATGGCGGGCGCTTTTTTGTTGCCGTTTATGCGTCTGAATGCAGGTTCTTATAGCATCAATCGCTGTCCGAACAATAAAAACTTGTAAATTTGTGTGCCTAAAAACCAGCTATTATGAAAGCAATCCAATCTCTGTTTTTCAGCCTCTTGCTTGCCGTTGCCGGCTTGAGCACCGCCAACGCGCAAAGCGCCGATATGGAGAAGATCTACGAAATGGGATCGAAGTACGGCGATGCCAACATCGCGATCTACGTGCTCTATCACCAGCTCGCCGAGAAGCCCAATGACGTCGCGCTCAAAGATTCGCTCGCCAGCCTGTATTTCACTTCTGGCCGCTGGGCGCAGTCCATCCTGGTCGCGAAAGACGTCCTGGAAAAGCAGCCCAAAAACCAAAAGATGCTGGAGCTGACGGCCATCGCCTACCAGAATCTGGGTGGCGTGAAAGAGGCTCTCGAGAAGTACGAGGAGCTCTACCGCCTCAGCAGCTCTGTGTTTCACCTCTACCAAATCGCCACACTCCAGTTCCAACTGCAACGCTTCGGCGAGGCCGAGGCTTCACTGGCGCGCGTGATTCAAGATGCGAAGGCTGAGGAAGAGACCATCGTGATTAACGTGAACCGCCAGGGCAGCCAGGAGACCAAGATCAAAGCGGCTGCGCTGAACGTACTTGGCGTTCTGTATCTGCAAAAGAAGGAGATGGAAGCTGCGAAGAAGAGCTTCGAAGCTGCCGCTCAGGTTGACCCCGAGTTCGTTCTGCCCAAAGGCAACCTCCAGGCGATGGAGCAAGCCGAAAAGCAGGCCGACACCGGCGACAGCACCCCCAACCCCAAAACGGGCGGCGGTCGCTAAGCCATTGTCAACGGTTAAAACGATTCTCTGTCACATCCCAAATCAGGGAAACAGACCCTATAAACAAGCAAGGCCGCCATTATTGGCGGCCTTTGCGTCTTTAAAGCACATACGCGTGTCGTCCCGATTTGACTATTTCAGCTTTCCTCGCCCAGTGATTCGGCGGGCTTGAAGATATACCGCGTCACCAGGTACTCATCGGCAGGTTTGCTGCGGTAAATCAGCACCAGCTCGTCGCTGCTCACGCTTTCGATACGCCGCTCCAGCTGCTGGTTGTTGGCGACTTCCGGGTCGGTGCCATCTGCGCGGGTGAGCTTTAGCGTGTCATCGGCAACGGTGTACTTACCACTCACGTTCTCGTCGCTGCTGGTCTTGCTGAACGTGCCATCCTCTTTGAACGTGTAGCGCAGATCGCCGATGGCGGGCTGCAGCAGACCCATCAGCATATCGCTCGCCTGTCGGCGCTCGCCCGATTCCGTTTCGTGGTACACATCAATGCCCTTGAGCTCCCAGGTCCCCACGAGTTTGTCTTGCTGCTCTTTACCCCCACAGCCGGACATCAACAGCAGTGAAAGTAGCGCAAACGCAGCAAAAGATAGCGCCCGGTACGATGGGCGATGATTTGAGAATTGATATTCGGTTAACGACATGGTAAACGGAAGTTCAAGTTATCGGTGCTTTTTTGTTATGCGCCTCCTTGGGCATTCTTCACGCGCTCAAGATACAGCATCGCACTTATGTCATACGCTGCTCAGACTGAAAAATCCTTAACTTACCGCAAAGCTAACCTTATGCGCAGTTCGAAAATCTTACTCGTTGACGACGAGCCGGATATCCTTGAAATGCTCGAGTATAACCTTCGCAACGAAGGCTACGATGTGCACACCGCCAACGACGGTGAGGAGGCGCTCGTGAAGTTCGACGAAGTAAAGCCTGAGGTTGTGCTGCTCGACATCATGATGCCCGGCATGGACGGCATCGAAGTCTGCCGACGCATCCGCGAAAAACCCGAAGGCAAGCACAGCTACATCCTGTTTCTGACAGCGCGCTCGGAGGAGTATTCTGAACTCGCTGGGTTCGACGCCGGTGCCGACGATTACATCCCCAAACCCGTGCGCCCACGGGTGCTGCTCAGCCGTATTAAAGCACTCTATCGCCGCGGTATTCATGGCGAAGACCCCGAAGATAGCCGCCCGTTGAAGGTGGCCGATCTCGAAATCGTGAAAGACGAGTTTCTGGTGTACCAAAACGGCAACCCCATCAACCTCCCCAAAAAGGAGTTCGAGCTGCTGCATTTTATGGCTGGCCGCCCCGGCAAGGTGTTCTCGCGCGAGGTGCTCCTGAAAAACATCTGGGGTACAGACGTTTACGTCGTCCCACGCACGATCGACGTGCACATTCGCAAGCTGCGCGAAAAGCTGGGCGACCACTACATCAAAACCGTAAAGGGTGTCGGCTACAAGTTCATGAATGAAGGCTGATTGGCCGGATGAAACGCGAATTGAGCCCAATTGCCCTGTCGCTACTGATAGCGGCCGTAACAGCACTGCTTTCGATGGTAGTGCTGTTGCTGGTATTGGGTAACACGCTCACGGTTTGGGCGTTGGTGGGTCTGCAAACGCTCGCGATTACGGGCGTGAGCTATCTGGTTTTGCAATGGTCGGTGTTCTCTCGCCTGCGGAACATCTACAGCCGACTACTGACGATCCGCGAGGCGCGCTTGCCGGATTACCCACCGCACGTGGAGCCGGACACCATCACGGGTATCAACCACACGATCAAGGAGTTGCAGGGCACGCTGCGCGACGAAATCCAGTCGCTGAAGCGCACCGAGCTGTGGCGCCAGAAGTTCATCGGCGATGTGTCGCACGAGCTGAAAACGCCCATTTTCGCGACTCAGGGCTTCATCGAAACCCTGCTCGATGGCGCGCTGGAAGACCCCAACGTGAATCGCGCCTTCCTGAAAAAAGCGCTGAAGAACGTTTTTCGGCTGAGTAATCTGGTGGAGGACTTGTTGATGGTCACTTCGCTCGAATCCGGCGAGTTTGAGCTGAACATCGAACGCGTGCGTATTCAAGAAATCGTGCTGGATGTAACTGAAAACCTGGGCTATAAAGCCGAACAGGCAGGGGTGAACGCGGAGATCAACATCATCTCGAACGGCCACGAGAAAACCCACGTGCACTGCGACGAGGCACGCATCAATCAGGTGCTGACCAACCTCGTCGATAACGCGATTAAGTACGGCAAGGTGAGCCAGGAGGGCGGCTACCAGCTCGCGCAGGTGCGTATTGAGCTACAAGAAGTCGAGGGGCTGATGCGCATTGCGGTCTGCGACAACGGGCCCGGCATTCCCGAAGGCGACCTGCCGCATATCTTCGAGCGCTTTTATCGCGTCGAAAAATCACGCTCGCGTCTGCTGGGGGGCAACGGCCTGGGTCTGAGCATCGTGAAGAATCTGGTGGAAGCCCACAACCAGGAAATCGAGGTGGAGAGCGAGCCCGGACGCACGTGCTTCTACTTCACGCTCGCTAAAGCGGATGGCAAAGCTGCCCGCAAAAACGGGAATGGCAACGGCAGTCGTTAAGCCGCCGGACGCAGTTGGCTGTTGACATAATCGGCCAGGTGATCGGCCACGCGGTCCATGTGCGAGGGGTCGTCGTAAAGCTGCGAGAGCATGACACCGCCTTCCAGAACCGTGATAAACACACTGGCGATCTGCTTGGCGTTCACATCTTTACGGAGCTGCTCGCGCTCGATGCCCTTCTGCACCACCCGCTCAATCACGCCACTGAGGTCATCGAAGGCCTTGCGCACGGCATCGCGCAGCACCGGGTTGGTGCTGTCAGATTCAATGGCCGTGTTCAGGAGTGGGCACCCACCACTCATGATGGGCTCTTCGGCGTAGGTGCGGAAGCAGTCCACAAAGCTGTGCAGACGCGCAACGGCGTCTTTGTGCTCAGCGATGGCCGCATCAAAGTAGTCGGCGACGAGCTTGTAAGCATAGGTGAAGGACTCCACCCAGAGCTGCTCTTTGCTGGTGAAGTGGTTGTAGATGCCGCCCTTCTTCAGGCCGGTGGCCTTCATGATGTCGCTGATCGACGCCCCGGCAAAGCCCTGGGTGTTAAACACTTCTGCGGCCTTGCGCACGATGTTCTCGCGGGTGCTCTGGCCGTTGGTGGCAGCGTTAACGGTGGTGTTCGCCGGTGCGTTGGCCTTGGGCGTTTGCTCTGGGTTTGCTGGCATAAGTCGGGGGTATGTGTTTCAATATACGAAACCGATCGGTTTGTCGAGCAAGCTAAAGAGTCATCCCAGCGCACTCTTACGCACTTGCCGAATAAGCTTACGGCCTACTAGCAATGCTTATTACCCAAACTGCGTTAACTTACGACATCTGAATATTATCGCATGACCCGCCTACTCTTTTGCCTCAGCCTGTGTTTTGTGATGTCGAGCAGCTTGCTCGCGCAAAGCAGCGACCCCGACGACTACGGCATTAGCTCCAAGAAAGCCGTGAAGATTTTTCTGGATGCCAAACAAGCCGAAGCCTACCGCGATTACCCGGCGGCGCTGATGCTCTACAACGAGGCGCTGAAAAAAGAGCCCGAGTTTGGCGATGCCATGGTTGGCCGCGGGCTGGCCTACTACCGCATGAACCAGCCCGACAAGGCACTGCCGGACATCGAAAAGGGCCTCAAAATGAGCCCCAACGACAGCCCCTACGCCCGCATGACACTTGCCGAGCTCTATCTTGCCGACCAGGAATACGCCAAGGCGCAGGCGCAACTGAAAGTCTGGCAGGCGCTCAACCCGCGCGTGCCGCCGCATATTCGGGAGCAGGTGGAAACGATGATTACCAAAACTGATTTTGCGATTGAAGCCAAGCAAAACCCGATTCAGTTTGACCCGAAAAACCTGGGCGATGGGGTCAATTCCGGCGGTTTCGAATACATGCCGGTGCTGACGGCCGATGGGGGCAAGCTCTTTTTCACGGCCCGTCGCGAGGAGAGCACCGGCGGGTTTAATTACGACTCTGGCATCTACGAAGAAGACTTCTTCTTCAGCACCCGTGGCGAAGACAGCGTCTGGGTGGGCCCGGAGAACCTGGGCGAGCCGATCAACACGGACAAAAGCGAGGGCGCTTGCTCGATTTCGCCCGACGGCCGACACATTTACTTCACGGCCACCCGCAGACAGGGCGTGGGCGAGCGCGACATCTACGTGGCCGACTACGACGGCGAGGTCTGGCGCAACCCGCGCATCATGAGCCGCAACGTGAACTCGCCGTTCTGGGACAGCTATCCCTCGATTTCTCCGGATGGTAACACGCTCTACTTCGTCTCTCGCCGTCCTGGTGGCGAAGGCGAGGCGGATATCTGGTACAGCACCCGCAAAAACGGCAAGTGGCAGCCGGCCAAGAACATCGGCAGCACCATCAATACCGCCGGCGAGGAAGCCAGCCCGTTCATCCACGCCGACGACCGCACGCTCTACTTTTCGTCGGACGGCCACCCGGGCTTCGGGTCGCAAGACCTGTTCAAGTCTGAACGCCAGGCTGACGGCACCTGGAGCACGCCCATGAACCTGGGCTACCCGCTGAACACCAGTGGCGATGAGCGCACGATCTTCGTCAGCACCGACGGCACGGAGGGCTTCATCAGCAGTGACCGCAAGGGCGGCTTTGGCAAAATCGACATCTGGAGCTTTTACATGGATCCTAAAATTCAGCCCAAGCCGGCGACTTTCGTGCGCGGCATTGTGCTAGACGCCCAGACGCAACAGCCCATCGGCAGTGCCAACCTCAGCTTCATTGAGTTGCAAAGCGGCGACACCGTGCGCAGTATCGACGCCGCACCAACCACCGGGCGCTTTCTGACGAACATCTCGCTCGGGCGCGATTACGCCGCTTATGTCGAGGCGCCAGGCTATCTGTTCAACAGCAAGAACTTCTCACTGAAAGACCTTGCCCAAGATCAGCGCTACTTTGACCTGGTCATCGAGCTCGAAAAACTGAGCGAAGGCCGTGTGGTGCTGCTCGACAATATCTTTTTCAATTTCGACAAGGCGACACTCCTCGACGAATCTATCGTGGAGCTGAAAACCGTGAAGCGCTACCTGAAAGACAACCCCGTTCTGACGATCGAGATTCGCGGACACACCGACGACAAGGGTTCTGACGATTACAACCTGAAACTCAGCCAGGAACGGGCCGAGGCGGTTAAAAACTGGCTTGTGGAGCACGGCGTATCTGCCGAGCGCCTCGTGGCCAAGGGCTATGGCGAAAATGAACCGCTGCAGCCAAATACCTCGCCTGAAAACCGCGCGCTGAACCGCCGCACGGAGTTCAAGGTGATCAGTGCGGAGTAAGGTTATCAGTATGCTTACTGAATATTGGCCTTTGACTTCTCCTCTATTCTAAGGTCGCCGCGCCCCAAGTCTGCACAAATTTGATTCAACTGCTTATAAAACAAGAGTTCCGCATTCTCAAGAGTATACTCCAAACCGATGGCTCTGGAGTCTTGAGACCACTTGCTAAGCTGTTTTTCAGGGGTCTGTAAAAGTGTTCTCAAATGGCTTGTAAACTCAGCTTGGTCAAGACCTGAAACCAATGAGCCATCTACGCGAGCCGCAGCCTCCTTAGCACCAGTCCATTCTGAGACCAGTGGCACTAGCCCTGCAGCCATCGCCTCAGTAATTGTGCGCCCAAAACCTTCGCCACGTGCCGGGTGAACATAAAAAGCAGAAGAAGAAAATAGCTCTAGCATCTCTTCCTGCTTTATCTGACCTGTGAAATGGATACGATCTTTCGCATTAGGACAGTTTTCAGCCATCATCTTTTCTCTGTAAGCTTCTGGCTGAGTACCAATGACAATCAATCTCATATCCGGAAACTCGTCGGCTAGTGCTTCAACACTTTTGAAAAGGATGTCCATCCCCTTGTAGTAGCCTCTGAATGGCAAATCAACATTGCCGATAAAAATCATCGTCTTACTCGAAAAGTCGGGGCTACTTTGCTCAAACTTATTCATGATTTCAGCCCGTGTGCCCGTATTGATGAGGTAGCGTGGAGGCACCTGCTGGCCATCAAAAATATGGTCGTAGATATCTAGACCCATTTCAGCCAAAATCATAGAAGCGTCTGCTACTTTGAAGGCCTCCTTCTGTAATGACGCCGCAATTTTACTATAGTAGTTACTATATAGAAAAAAGAGTGTCTCATTTACATGATAAACAATCATCAACTGATGCTTGCCCACCAACCCGAGCTTCTTTAAAAATACAGGCATCAATAGTGTGCCATTGGTAATCAGCAAGTCATATTGCTTCCGATTCGGAAACGTGACCGCAGACCAAAATGCGCTTATCAATCGCTTCCAACGAGGGGCATGTTCTGGGGCTGACAACGCGTGGTCGTCCCAAATGATGTCGCCTCCAAGAGCCTTTACAAAAAGACCCAGGTCTTTAAATGGACCAGACTTAGGCGTTATCAATGCGATTTTTGGGGGCCGAGATTCGATGGTCTGGTCTTTCATCCTTCGATAACCTTTTGCGCAAGCCGTTCAGGCGTAGCTATTCTAGTGTGTGAGTAGGCGAAGATACTGTAGATTTTGCACTCTTGGGTGTTCGTGTTCATAGGAATTCGTCTGGACTCATGATTACCACAATGCCGTTTTCGTAATTTCACCGTATGCGTATCGGAATGATCATCGGCCCTGGCCAACATGCTTTCGTGCAAGCTGAACAATTGTTAAAGCTTGGGCACGAGGTGCATTATACGTATTACCTGCCAGGCTTTGAATACGGGCGCTTCGAACTTGATTCGGACGGAAAAGCCACTCGGAAAGTGATCTCTGTGGCAAAAGCACGAGATTGGCTAACGCGAAAGATTCACGCTGTGTTGCTTCGATTGGATTTGGGGCGGGCCCACGTGCAGTTTCATACCTGGTACGGGCGCTGGGCCGCACAACAGCTACAGGACTGTGAACTCATAATCGCGTATTCTATCGTGGCACTAGATGCTATAAAGCGATACAAAGCAACGGCAACGAAAGTTATCCTCGAGCTGCCAATGGCACACGTGGATGAAGTCTGGCATAAACGCAAGAATGCACCAGTGAGGGGTCTCGGCGATCGATTCGCCTCTCCGGCATTTCGCAACCTGATTAAAACAGAGCTGCACCAGGCCGACTATATCAATGTTATTTCCACGTATGCCAACGAGAGTTGCACCCGTGCGGGTATCTCCCCAGAAAAGCTTGCCCTGACGCCACTGGGCATTGATCTGCGTCGCTTTCCTAGTCCCAGACCAAAACAATCGTCTGATTTTCAGCTCCTATTTGTCGGTAGATTAGAGTATATGAAGGGAGTTGATGTTCTCGTAGACGCATTGCGCTCAATTGACGCGCCAGACATAACATTGCGGCTGGCAGGCCGCGTTACGACCGGTTTTGATGTCGATACGCTCTCTTCACTTAAAGTCGAGACAGAGTTGTTGGGCCACTTGTCTTTCAATGAACTACTGGAAGCCTATCAAGAGGCTGATGTCATGGTGTTCCCGACACGTTCGGATGGCATGGGCCTTGTGATTTGCGAGGCCATGGCATGCGGTGTGCCGGTGATAACAACTACCTCTTCTGGCGGGCCAGATATCATTACCGATGGGGAAGACGGGCTGCTCGTGCCGCCCGAAGACCCCGCAGCCTTACACGACGCCATTCTGCGGGTTTATAACGACCGGACATTGCTTTCGCAACTGGCCAGCAAAACACGGGCAGTCATCGAAGCTGATTTCACGTTGGATGCATACCGCAGTAGAATAACCAAAATGATTGCTAAATGTGCTTGAGGAAGCAACCACAACAGTCAGCCCTGTTAAATGAAACTCATATTTGTTACTTTTACGCTTAAATAAGCTTGACGCTTTCACAAGTGCTTTATTGTACCCATCGCAACTTAGCTGAAGCGTTACCCTAACTACCTACCAATGCTCAAGAAAGCCTTAAGACTGCTTAGTAATCCCAATCAGCTCAAAGAGAGTTTAGAGTATCGTCGTCTGCGAAAGCTGCCACATTACAAACCCACACGAACTACACTCCTCGGCAAACCCATGTATTTAGCCGATGCTCCAACTTACCTGAATGGTATATACGAAATTATTTCTAAAGGGATTTATACGTTTCATTCTGACAAGAAGCAACCACTCATCATCGACTGTGGTGCTAATATCGGTCTCGGTGTTGTGGCCTTCAAAGAACAGTATCCAGATGCGCGGATTATCGCTTATGAGGCGGACCCAACTATTAGTGAGGTGCTGAGTAAGAATGTTAAGACCCGTGGCTATACAAACACAGAGGTAGTTAACGCTGCAATTTGGATAAATGATTCTGGCGTCGAATTTCATCAAGAGGGTTCTTTTTCTGGTAGGATCCCTACTGAAGCGGACGGCCAAATAAAAAAGACCAAAGTCGAAAGTGTTCGTTTAGCAGACCTGCTCGCTGAACATGTAGATATCGATTTCCTAAAAATAGACATAGAAGGTTCTGAATTACATGTAATTCCTGATTGCAGATCTGAGCTACACCGTGCCAGCCATGTCTTCTTGGAGTATCACTCAACTGAGGGAGAAGCACAAAAGCTCGAAGTAATTCTCGATATTTTAGTGGGAAACGGCTTCCGATATCACATTCAGGAAGCATTTGCTAACGAGAAGCCTTTTATCCAAAAAAAGAAGATTTTTAGTTTTGACAATCAACTCAATATCTTCGCCTGGAAGAATAGTGCGTAAAGTTGCATATTTGACAAATTACTGACAGTTAGTGGGCGATTGATTAGGCTTAGGTTGCCCATCATTAAAGCGCGCATAAGAGAGCTCATTTTGTCGTACAGCATACGATTGTCCGGAAGCCAGTATATTCAAAGCTACATCGATGTACGCACTGTAACGTGCGAGCTCAATCTTGCGCTGCCAATTCTTCTGCTTATCTGAAGAAAAAAACCTTCTCAAAAAAATTATAAAATACAGCGCTAACCCGTCAATCAACATCGTGAAAAACCTGCGCTTGGCAACGGACTTAGTATACAATTCTTTCCGCACAACGTATTCCCAAGAAAGTGAAAGCTTAGCTGCGTTCTTTAATTTTTTAGGGTTAAACTTGAAACTAACACTGGTATGGTGTATCATTTTGAAATCGGAGTGCACCACTAAATCGTATCCGGCTTCTGTGATATTTTTACAGAGATAATATTCCTCCCAAAACAAAAAGGTTTTTTCTGGATAAATACATTTTGATTGACCAAGTGAACTTCTTCTGATAACAATTCCAGTACCGAAAATCCAATTAACCGTTGTTGGTCTTTCGAGTAGGTGCTGTGATGCCTTTTGATCAGTCGCGCGGTTAAAGACCCTTGAAGCAGGTGATTTTTCTATGGAAACATAAGGGGGGTGAAGTGCACCATCACTATCTTCTGTAATTCCGCCCAACATGCCTACACTCTGATGCTGGTTCATATAATTTATGATAACCGAAGCTGCCCCAGTTTTCAACTCTGCATCAGGATTGAATGCGATAACATAAGTGCCAGATGAAATCGCGTAAGCTTGGTTCATCCCGACTGAGAATCCCCAGTTGTAATCGTTCACAATATACTTCACACGCTCGTCATACTGTTTCAGTAATGGCATTAAATGCTGATCACCAGAATTATTATCAACTACAATTACCTCTAGCTTATAATCTGTCTTTTGGTTCAATACAGAATTGATACATGCCCCCAGATAATCAGAGGTTTTATAATTCACAATCAGTACTGAAAGATCAATATTTGTGGTCTCGTTCATTACCTGGTTAATAAGTCTAAGGCGTTGTAAACAGGGGGTAAATGTACAAAAAATGACTGGATTGCTGTCCTCGGCTTCCATCAGTCAAACCAGGCTGCAACTATTCGTGTGCTATCTACGGCCGTGTATTCGAGTTTCGTAAATTCGGCAGCTTGAACAGCCGCCAAAGTCCTCCTAAACGACGTATACAACAACTCAATATGTCGCGCAACATTGTACACGCTCGACGAGCCTACATCCCAAGAGTAGCACCCTTTCTTTTGTCTTACTAAATGAGTACCGAAGAAACTAGCTCGCTGCGAAACGCCTCTGCTTCAGCGATTTCATGGTCTTATGTGGCCGTAATATTTCGTTATGGGGGTACGCTTTTTGTTAGCACGGCTTTGGCGCAGCTGCTGATGCCTGAGGACTTTGGGCTTTTCGCACTGACACTTCCCGTTACAGGATTCGCCGCTCTGTTTACAGACATGGGCTTCAGCGCGTCCATCGTTCAGCGCGAAGATCTGACGGACCGCATGCTGAATAGCATCTTTTGGACAGCAGGGGGCATCGGCCTCGTACTAGGTATTGTAGTTGCGGTGTTGGCTGTGCCCTTGAGCTATTTTTTCGAGCATCCCGACTTCTGGTGGGTGCTGATACTAGCCTCAAGCACTTTCATCTTTTCTACACTCGCCATTGTCCCTTGTGCGCTGCTGAAGCGGCAACTGAAGCTCAGAGAATTTAGTTTCACAGACATCGGCGGTTTTTTTATCGGATCAATCGCAGCTGTAACGTTGGCATTTTTTGACTACGGCGTACTAGCTCTGGTTTCCCAAGCCGTTTTGCCACATGCCGGCAAAGTGATCATCGGTTTTGTTCTTGCAAGCTGGCAACCACGACTTGTGCACAATTGGTCAGATATAAAAACCATCGCGAAATTCAGCTCGAATTACACGAACTTCAGTATCGCGACTTTTTTTACCAAAAACATTGACAAGGTGATTATCGGGTATTGGTTTCCGATGAGTGCACTCGGCTTATACAATCGAGCTTATGCATACACTAACCTACCTACTTCCATGATTGCTGGGGTGGTATCCACAGCTATCTTTCCAGTGATGGCAAAAGTAAGATGTGAGCGAGATCGCTTCAATGAAATATTTCTTCTGATCAATGAGTTGGTAATCGCTGTAGTGATGCCATTGTTCGTGGGTCTTTGGGTGCTAAAGTTCGAGTTCATATATGTGGTTTTAGGGGAACAATGGCTGGGCATGACTCCCCTGCTTGAGGTATTTATTATCATCGGCCTGATACAATCGGTTAATAGCTTAACGAGTGTCATCTTCCTTACTCAAGAGAAAATGCACTCCTTGTTTCTATTGGCCTTGTATTCCTCTGTTGTTAGCTCTGCCAGTTATATTGTGGGAGCTCTATTGGGTGAAATTGAATACGTAGCATACTCATATCTCGTAGTTTACATAGTATTGATTGTCCCCCCTACTTTCATCCTACCTTTTCGAATTATTGGACTATCTTTTAGCAATTTTTTTAAGCGACAACTGAAAGTATTGATTGCCGGAATTTCAATGGGTATTGTCGTGTTCTTGATACGACAACTAATGCTAACACACTACAGCTCATTTCAAATTTTGGTGGCCTTGACACTCTTTGGCGGGCTTTTTTATGCAGTCACAATTTGGTTGTTAAACCCGAAAGTGTTGACGGTTGCGCTCGAGTATGCACAGGATAAGTTTCCGAGGTTGGGCTTCGTAAAGTACTTAAAGCGGTAGATGCGCGCTTTAAGGACAGACCGTAGATGGTGCACTCTAAAATGAAATTCCGTTTTTTCATTAGTGTCTATCCTAGATCCATACGAGTGCCATCCTGAGCGCAGCAGCCTGCCCTGAGCGAAGTCAAATGGGAAGGATTTGAGAATGCAGCCTTGAGCAACTGTAATGCCCCCCAAAATTTAGACAGCCCCATAAGAAAACCTGAGAACGAAA
>CAZTEZ010000030.1:0-16634 GCA_964611815.1 uncultured Bacteroidia bacterium
CCAATTTCAAGAAATTCATCTCGCGCTTTGGCATGCACTTCCGCGCCAACCCCGACATGAGTAATCAGAAGATCGCTTCTGCCATCAACGAAGTGACTAAAGCCGTTGAGGGCGAGCCCGAGGAGCAGATCATCAATGCAATGGCCATCCGCAGTATGAGCAAAGCCTTCTACACCACCGTGAACGTCGGGCACTACGGTTTGGGCTTCGACCACTATGCACACTTCACCTCGCCCATTCGTCGTTACCCGGACGTGATGCTTCACCGCTTGCTCGAAGCCGTATTGGATGGCGATGACATCCCGGATAAGAGCCAGATCGAGTACCAGTGTGAGCACAGCAGCGAACGCGAGATCGTCGCGACCAAAGCCGAGCGCGCGTCGATTAAGTACAAGCAGGCGGAGTACCTGGGTGCGCACGTCGGCGAAGAGTATACGGGCATCATTTCCGGTATCATGGACTGGGGCATCTACGTGCTGTTGCGCGAGAACGGCTGCGAAGGCATGGCCTGGCTTGCAGACATCAAAGACGACCACTACGTTGTGGACGAAACCAAACACTACGCCCGCGGCCGCAAAACCGGCAAGAAAATCATGCTGGGTGATGTCGTGAAAGTCAAAGTGAAGCGCACGGATATCATCAAGCGCCAGATTGACTTCGAGTTTATCGAGAAAGTGGGTGGCGCCAGCGAGGAGCACGCCCCTAAACTCGAGCGCGAAAGCGTCGAGGAGATTTTGGATAAGGCGTAAACATTTTCATCGGTACATCCTGAGCGCAGCGAAGGACCTACTCGTACCTTATTACGCGAAATTGGATGCGCAACCGCACTAGTAGGTCCTTCGCTCCGCTCAGGATGTAACCCTTTAAGGTGAAAGCATAATCATGACCCACCCTACCAACAGCGAATTTGCCGACATCGACGACCTGGACGTTGCCCTCGTGCCCGAGCTGCAAGAGTGGCGCGACACCCTCGGCGAGGAGGTGCGCCTTGAAGACTGGATCGACCATACGGGCGACATCCGCCTGGCGATTGGGTACATGCGGCGGCTGTGGCCGGCATTCCGGCTCTATAAAAAAGGGCTGTACTTGGCCGAGGGCTTTTCGGAAGAGATTTGGGAGGAGTGGCACGACGCGCACAAGGGCAACCGCCAACAGATCGAGCGCACGATCAACCACGTGCCGCTACTCGACTTTTTCGCCAACCTGGAAACGCAGGAGAGCATCTCGCGCATCCAGTTGCTGTACTTTGGAGAGTATCTGCAGAAAATGTGGGAGGCCAAGTTGCAGAGCGAGTACCCCGATCGCAAGATCATCGTGGAGCTGACGAAGGCCAGCGCACTGGCGGATATTGCGATTACTGTGTATCAGGAGGTATAGCTCTCCAACAGAAGACATAGTCATCCTGAACCCATTCGGCTTCGCTCAGGGCAGGCGGAAGTGAAGGACCTACGTCAACAGAGCGTGCTGAAGGCGGAGGTCCTTCGTCGCTACGCTCCTCAGGATGACTAAACGAGGGTGGGGTTAAGACACCGCCCCCACATTCTCCCCACGGTCGGCCTGGCGCATGCGCTTGAAGCTGCCGGCCTTTTGGCGGCGTGACAACTCACGCGTGATGAGTTCCAGCTCACGTGGCGTTTGGCCAGAGATGGACGAGTTCTCACTTGCCCGGCGCAGGAGGTAGGGCACGGCGGATTTCACCGGCCCGAAGGGCAGGTACTTCGCAGCGTTGAAGCCTGCCTCAGCTACGTTGAACGTGATGTTATCAGACATGCCGTAAAGCTGTGAGAACCAGACGTTCGGGTGTTCGAGCGGCAGATCGTGCTCATCCATGTAATCAGCAACGAGTCGGCAGCTCTCTTCGTTGTGTGTGCCTAGGCAAAGGCCAATTTTGTCGATGCGCTCGAGGATGTAGAGCGCCGCCTCGTTAAAGTCGCGGTCGCAGGCATCCTTGCTGGGCTGAATGGGATCTTCATACCCGCGTTTACGGGCCCGCTCACGCTCTTTTTCCATGTACGCCCCCCGTACGAGCTTCACGCCGGGGTAGGCCTGCCGCCGACGGATGCGCATGAACATCTCCTTCAGATATTCCAGCCGGTCGTGGCGGTACATCTGCACGGTGGTGTAGATAATGGGCTTCTCGGTGTTGTACTTCGCCATCATGTCTTCGCACAGCTCATCAACAGGGTCCTGAATCCAGGTCTCTTCCGCGTCGATGTAAATCGCCTGATCGAGCTCAGCCGCACGAGCGCAGATTTTATCGAGGCGCTCCTTCGTGCGCTCAAATTGCGCCTCTTCGAACGGGCTCAGCTTTTCCCCGGCATGCACTTTCGCCAACACATTAAACGAACCGATGCCAGTCATTTTCATCGCCACGAACTTGACTTCTTCGCTGTCTTTGGCGTACTCCAAAATCTCGAGCAGCGCTTGCAACGTGTTGTCAAAGCCAATGTCGGTGTTCTCGCCCTCCACGGCGTAATCCAGGATGGAGTAGACCTTGTGAGCGTGCAGCTTGTTCATGGTCTGCTGGGCCTCCAGCAGGTTTTCGCCGCCACAAAAGTGGTCGAACATGAAGTGCTTGGTCATACTTTTGATCGGCAGACCGATCTGAAAAGCAAAGTTGAGCAGCTTGGGGCCGGTGTTGGCCAAAAAGCTGTTCTGCAAGCTCGTAAACAAAAATTTCGCGCGTTTGAGATCAGGCGTGGTGGCATATCGAAACGCGACTTCGGTGTTGTCGAAGTCAATGCTGGGGTGCGCCTCAATGTTGTCGTCGGCCGCACGGGCGGCATCAACGGGCGAGGGCAGCTCCGGTTCGAGCGGCCGGACGAAGGGGCCTTTTTGCACATCCTGCATCTCGTCGTTGTGTGGGATCAAACGCTTCATAAGGTTTTAACAATCGGGGCGAAAAAATAATGCAGCGAAAACGCTGAATCCGTTACGTAAAAATGAAGCCTATCGACTCTGATAGCTGACATTTCGTTCAAGTTAAGCTTAATTCGGCAGCGGGCAAACCCCTCCGGAATTAAGCTTGTGCTATGCACCATTCAAATGGCAGGCACAAAGATTGACCCCAGCCGTATCTGGGCATGAAGCAGTGTTAATGCTCTGGGTTAACACCCCCACAACATTTTTTTCAAGCAGATTTTCCAGGGAAACACGCATGTAATTAGTAGTTTTTGCGTAAAATAAAATTCTGATTGACTTACCAAAGTTTTTGTGTGATGACTCGCTTCTCTCCTCTCTCCCTCTTGCTGTTAACGTTAACGGCCCTCGTACTTTTGCAAGGCTGCTCAACCTCCGAAGCCGACACCCCGGCCCAAGACCCCGCCGACGTGGAGGCCGCCGCCAGCACCCCCGAACAACCTGCCGAGCCTGAGCCGGTTGTGATCGAAAACGAACCTAAAGGCCAGCCCATTGCCGGCCTGCCCTACATTGCCTATCGCGCCATTGAGACCAAAAACGGCAAGCTCTCCTACTGTGCCGACTACAACGACCAGAAGCAGCCCATGAATGCGGTCGTGATCCAGCCCGAAAACACCTGGAGTGGCAATTTGATTTTCTACGAAGACGGCAAAATCAACGTCATGGCCTACAAAGACATGCGCTCGCCCGATAAGGAGCGCTTTTTCTTCAAAGACCTCGGCAAAAGCTGGAAGTACGGTGGCAAGAAGGTTAACGTCACCATCACCCTCGAAGAAAGCTACGGCGATGTGCTGACCGTAACGGTCAACCAGCTGGGCACCAACAACGAGCTGGACAATATCCAGTACATCCACAGCGAGAAGCTGGCGAACTACCAGCGCGGCAAATGCCCAGTGTTTGCGAAGGAGGGGTAGAAGCTTTAGAACCAGGATTTTCAGGATTGGGGACAGGATTTTCAGAATTCGAATTCTGGCTAATTCTGTCAGTTATGAAAATTCTGGTTCTAAACTATCCCGAAAATCCTAGTTCAAAAACTAGGCGTATCTTCGCGCTATGCCCTACCCCTACCAACGCCCCCGCCGCTTGCGCCAGTCGGCCGCCATCCGCGCGATGGTACGCGAACACGGCCTGGCGCCCAGCGACCTCATCGCCCCGCTGTTCATCATCGAAGGCGACGACCACGCTGAGGAAATCAGCGCCATGCCTGGCTACTACCGCCAGACGCTTGACCGCACGGTCGAGGAAGCGCGCGGGCTGTATCAGCTTGGTATTCGCTCGGTGCTGCTGTTCGTGAAAGTCGCGCAAGACCAAAAGGACAACACCGGCAGCGCGGCCCTCAATCCCGACGGCCTGATGCCCCGCGCCGTGAAAGCGCTCAAGCAGGCCCTGCCCGACCTGTGCGTGATGACTGACGTCGCGCTCGATCCCTACTCGAGTTATGGCCATGACGGCATCGTTAGGGACGAGCAAATTCTGAACGACGAAAGCGTTGACATCCTCGCCGAAATGGCGCTGATGCACATCCAGGCTGGGGCCGACATCGTGGCGCCCAGCGACATGATGGATGGCCGCATCTTCGCGATGCGCGAGGTGCTGGAACGAGCGGGCTACCCCAACGCCGGCATCATGAGCTACACTGCCAAATATGCCTCGGGTTTCTATGGGCCCTTCCGCACCGCGCTGGATTCCGCCCCCGGCTTTGGCGACAAAGCGACTTACCAGATGGACCCCAGCAACGCTCGCGAAGCGATTCGCGAGGCGGAACTCGACATCGAAGAGGGGGCCGACATCCTGATGGTGAAGCCCGGCATGCCGTATCTGGACATCGTGAAGCTTTACGCCGACACCTACGACCTGCCCATCGCGGTCTACCAGGTAAGCGGTGAGTACGCGATGATTAAAGCCGCCAGCGCGGCGGGCTACCTCGACGAGCGCACGGCCATGCTCGAAAGCCTGCTGGCTTTCAAACGCGCGGGTGCCAAGCTCATCGCGACTTACTTCGCGAAAGACGCTGCCCTGGCGATGCTGGGGCGGTAGGTTTTTTAAACCAGGATTTTCTGGATTCGGCACAGGATTTTCAGGATTGTACCGCTCTCACAGAACAAGCGTGCGTCGTCTCGAGCTTGTCGAGAGACCCGAGAGGATAGATGAGTTAAATCTTATGTACTACTTGCCCGGATCTCTCGACAAGCTCGAGACGACGACACGCCCACAATCTAAAGGCGTAAGTATCTACATCATAACCTTTTAGACCCATACTCAGAAGAGCCGCATCCCACAAAACCCAAGTTTTCTGGTTGAAAGCCGGTGTGTCTCGGCGCTAATCTTGTGCTGTTCTCGCAACGAAGCGGGAGCGAAATCAAGTGCGAGATTAAAACACCCAAACCATGAAAACCTTGAACCACTTTTTTCTGATTGCCCTGCTCAGCCTGGGCGTACTGTCATTCACGGCTTGCACGGAAGACGAGCCCGTTGACGAGCCAACACCTGAATCGGTGTGCACCGACAACATCAAAAACGCGATTACAGACAGCGCGCCCGACACCCTGTGCAGCACCAGCATCAGCAGCAGCCTGACGCTCAGCAACGACCCCGACAAAAACGTCGATTATGTCGTGAATGAAAGCGTGACCTTCACCGGCGGCACGCTGACCATCGAGCCTGGTACGGTCATCGAATTCAACACGAACACTGGCTTCACTTTCCGCGACCAGGCGGTGCTGAACGCGATGGGCACCGAGTCGGAGCTCATCAAACTGCGCGGCTTCGGCGGCGATTTGACCAGATGGACTGGCCTCATTTTCATCAACCGTGTGGCGCACCAAATGCACCATTGCGAAGTGCAAAACGCCGGTGGCAACAACGCGCTCGCGGCGATCTACCTTCAGTTTGATTCACAACTGGAGCTGCAAAATAGCAGTATCATCAACTCCGCCAGCTATGGCCTGTGTGCCGATGGCGATGGGGCGCGTTTGCCCAACTTCTCGAGCAATATCATTCGTGGCTCGGCGAGCTATCCCGTCTCGGTTTACGACGGCGACGCGGCGGCTGATCTCGACATCAACTCGTCGTTCACAAACAATGGCACGGATCGCATTCGCGTGGGCGAAGAGCCGGGCGGCGTGGGCTTCATTGCGTATATCGACCAGTCTGGCTCCAGCTTCAACGTCAACAGCGTGCCTTATGAAATCGTCAACAGCCTGCAAATCGAAGAAAATAGCAGCCTGACACTTGATGCAGGCGTGACCCTCCTGCTCGATGATGCCGACTTCCTCGTTGTGCGCCCCGATGCGTCGCTGACGGCTAACGGCGGTGCGAGTGCCCAGGTGACCATCGACCAAGTGCCCGGCGCATCTGGCAAGTGGAGTTATGTCGAGAACTTTGGCACGATCAGCATTTCGAACGCGACCATCACGAACGGTGGAAATGATTCCGGCACAAATGCTGCTATGATCTATAATCATGGCGTCGCTACGCTAAACATTAGTAATTCTACGCTCTCAAACAGTGCGACAGCAGCCGTTAGTCTTAATAGTTCGGATGATTACACAGAGTCCAACAACACCTACCTAAACAATTCGGGCGGTGATGTAATTGTCCGCGACTAATTCAGCTCTTGCTTTCACGTGTGACCACCCGCGGCTGTAGAACAGCCTTGACAAGAGACTGAATATCGGTACCAAGACTGAGATGTTTTTTACATCCGCACTTGAGCGGGGCGCTTCGGCGCTCCGCTTTCTATTTACAGTGGCTTAATCTGGAATCGCGTATCTTGGGCAGGTGCGGATACCTGTTGAACAACTCATCTATCACCTCCCCGAGGCCAGCCATGCGGCTTTTCGTCAGCAGTTGTTGAAGCTTGGTAGCGACAAAATGCTGCTGCGGCTCTACGATTTGTTACGCGAGTGGTCGCCCGAAAAGAGCAAGCGCGAAAAAGAGGAGCTCTTCGAAAAAGTCTTCAAAAAGAGTTACAACGCGAAGGCCGACAGCAAGTTGCGCGATTTGAAGCGGCGGCTCAAGCAGCAGCTCGAAGACTACCTCGTCCCGCCGCAAACAGTGCCAGCGTTTCCAGAACAAGCCCGCGAGCTTCAGCTCATTGAGCAGTACGTTGATTTCGTGCCGGCCGACCAGCTGGAGCGCCACATCGAAAAGCTGGGCGAGGCACTTACAGAGCTTGCTGACCCGCAGTATCTGATTCGCTTAAGGGAAGCACACATCCGGCTGCTGGCCCACAAGCGCGACCAGCGCCCGGAGCGCTACGCCAAAATGCGCGCCCTTTACGCACGAATGATCGCGCTGGAAGAGCAACGCGCCGCCATTGCCATCAGCCGCCTCCAGGCGCGTATGACGGCCCTCGACCGACAGGTGAGCGCATTGACTCAGCAAGCGCCACCCGAAGTACCTACGCGGGTGTGGCTCCTGGCTTTGGCAGATAAAACGCCCTTGATGCGCTACTATCACGCCTCGATGGCGAGTTTTCAAGCGCTTGGCCGACCAGAAACTGGCGTTTTTGAGTCCGCAATGGAAGCTCTGAATACAGTGGAAAACAGCTTTGCGGAATATCAGAAAGAACGCAGCATCGCCACAGCCAATCTGGGGCTGACGCATCTGTTGAGCGGCGCGTACGCGCTGGCAGCCGAGCAGTTTGCGCTGGCGCTCAGTGCGATACAGGCATCTGGCGAGCCGGCGGCGAACGGCTTTTTGTACAACTATGTCAGCGCACTCTCCAAGTGCGGGCGTTATACCGAGGCGCTGAATCTATTAGAGGCCCACTGGGAGCGCATTCTGCAAGACGAGCGCACGCGCGACCGCTTCCTGCTGATGCGCAGTATGTTGCACTGCTTCACCGAAGACGCTGCTGCTGCACGGGAGTATCTCCCGACCAGCACAAGAACACTGCCGGAGAGCGAGCTCCAATACGCCCGGCTGCTGTTCATCATCGAGGCCATGCTGCGCGATGATTGCGAAAATGCCCTTCGTGATGCCGAGAACTTCAAGCAGGCCCTGGCAGATCGCACAGAGGAGCAGCGCGCGCTAGACATTGACACCGTTTTGGGCTTTTTCATTGGCTACTTGAAAGCGAAGCTATCTGCTGAAGCCGAGCAACCCGCACTTTTTGCAGCCTTATCTTCCTCGCTGGATGCATTTCGAGGCCAGTCGCTTGCCCACCAGCGCGATTACCTGCCGCTCGTGTGGCTGACTAAGCGATTGGAATTAGCTCTTGCTAATTGAGACTCAAAGCTGCTCCGCCAAAATCACGCGCTTTCCGCCATCGGGCAGTTCGATGAACAGCAAACGGGCCTCACCGCCGAGCGACAGTCCCAGCTTTTTGGCGAGTTGCTGCCCGGTGCCCGAGAAGCCGATCGGCAGGCATTCGGCACGTGTGATGTTTCGACTCTTCAGCTCGCGCTTTACTTGCTTGGGTGCAAACGGCCACACCGCCTGCACCCGAAACCAACGCCCGGGCCAGTTCGCGTGATGCGCATCAGTCAGCCCCACACCCAGCCGATTCACCCACCGCACGCCCTCAAACATCGAGTGACAGAGTTGCCCGGCCAGCTGCACCACAGCATCCGCCTTATAGATGAGTTGCCCTTGCGCAAGCTGCGCGTCAGTGGTTAAAGTAGGTGTCTGATACGGCCCCTCGAGCTGCATCGCTGTTTCGGTGCCGACTGCAATCGATTTATAATCAGAGATATGCGCCTCAGAACCTGGCCGCCAATCGCCGAGCACCTCCTTCACCTCGCCCCGGTGGCTGATGACGCTCACCCGCTGCACACCGTCAAGTCGGCGTGGTAATTCCGTCGGCTGAAACAGTGGCGAAAGTTTTATAAGTACCCGTGTTTGCAACGTTTTGAACAGGCTTGCCAGCTCCAGTACATTCGGCGACATTGCGTTGAGGGCCACCAGTTTAGACTTGTGCGCATCCCGCCTGGCGGGGTCAATGTACACCAGGTCTGGGCGCAAGTCGAGGTTCAACTGCAGCCATTCATGCGCATCGGCATGCACAAAATCGACGTTTTTAACCCCCAACCGCTCAAAGTTGAACCGCGCGAGTTCGACAAGCACTTCGCTTTGCTCAATGGCAATGACGCGATCATACCGTCGAGCCATGGCCAAAGTATCTGCCCCACAGCCAAACCCGATATCGATCGCCAGTGCGCCTTCACCATAGGGTTTATGTTGCCACAGCGCTTCCGCGGTTGCCTGCTCAAAGGCCACCGGGTGCAGCAAACACTCCGCATCAGCAAAGCTGGGCAATTTCTTTCGTGCTTTTTGTCGCAGCTTCACCTGCGTCGCGATGGCCGCGCCAGGCAGGTGCGAATGATGCTTTTGCAGATACAAAGCCAATTGATCAGTCGAGCGCTCCTTGCCAGAGTCTATTGCGGCCTGTGCATCAACAGTGGTTAAAGCTTCTACGTCTGAGAGGTGCATGCGCCGAAACTAACCGCATTTTGATGAAAGAATACGAATAACCAAGCTTTACGCGTAAAATTCAAGGCATCAAAGGCATGAACAACGGCTTATGAACGTTTTATACATCAGATTGAAACCAGCAATGTGACCTATTTTCGACCGAAGAGTTGAATAACAAGTCCCTTAAACGTAAATTAGCCTTCTCAAACTTACAGAAATCATGAAACGCATCCTCGCCGTTATTTTCATCGCCATTTTCGTAGCAGCTTTAGCGACCTCTTGCAGCAGCTATAACAGCCTGACGCACAAAGAGTGCTTCGGTCAAAAGCCCAACAACCACAAGACTGGTCGCCACCGCTAAGTCTGCACAGACGATGCAATGGCAAAGCATTCAGTCGCCTGCAGAAGTCGACGCCGTCCAACAGCGCTCGCACGACAAGCCGCAGGTGATCTTGAAACACAGCACGCGCTGCAATATCTCGGCCATGTCCAAAGCGCGGCTTGAACGAGCTTATACCGACAACGCAGATGCGCTCGATTGGCACTTGCTATTGGTCGTCGAAGACCGACCGGCTTCTAATCACGCTGCCGAGCTCTTCGATGTATACCACCAATCGCCGCAGCTCATCCTCATTGTGAACGGTGAGTGCATCTTCGAGGAAACCCACGGTGAAATTTCGCTGCAAGACACCCTGGATGCGCTGAGCGAATACCAGGCCGCATAAGTTGCCTCCCGACGCTCATGATCCTCATCGCCGAAAGTGGCAGCACCAAAACGAACTGGCGGGGGTTGCTGAAAGGCCAAGCGCCTGTTGAACTCCCTAACACAGAAGGCTTTAACCCTGAAGTGGTCAGCGATGAAGCGATTTTTCGAGCGCTCTTCAACCGCTTTCTACCCCAACTTGAAGCGCAGCAGCTGCCCGCTGCCAGCGCTGTCTTTTTTTATGGCGCGGGCTGCAGCAGCGCCCCCGCTCAGACGCGCGTTTCAGATGTACTCAGCCAGGTGTTTCCCAGCGCCACGATTAGCGTGGAACACGATCTGCTCGCTGCAGCCCGTGCCACTGCGGGCGACGATGCTGGCATCATCGCGATATTGGGTACCGGCTCCAGCGCGTGCTATTTCGATGGCGAGGCCATTACAGAAATGCATGGCGAGCATGGCTATTTGCTCGACGATTTGGGTGGTGGCGTATCGCTTGGGCGGCATCTGTTTCGCGCCTGGGCCGAAGGAGAGCTACCCAAAGCCGCTGCTGCCACACTCGAAAAGCACGTTGGCGGCGCGCCGCTGGATTTTCGCACCGCACTCTACAAAGCTGAGCGTCCCAACGCCAAGCTGGCCAATCTGGTGAGCGCGCTGCCTGTCAGTGACTTCCCGGAGGTTTGGGCGCAGGTTGCTCCCCCCTGTTTTGAGGCCTTTTTCGAGCAAACCCTTGAGCGTTTCCAGCAACGCGCACCGCTGCACCTCATCGGCAGCATCGCCCATCATTTTCAGGCGTATATTGCACCCGTTGCCGAGCAGCACGGCTGGCCGATCGCCAGCGTCGTCGCCGCGCCCATCGAGGGCTTGGTGCACTATCACCGGCAGCATCTTCCCTAGCCCAACTTTCTACTGCTATGCGCCGCACGACTGAAGCCGATTCTAAGTACGATGCGCTCGAAGACATGAGCGTCGAAGAGCTGCTGACGAATATTAACCGCGAGGACCAGACGGTCGCGCAGGTCGTGCAGGGCTGCATCCCGCAAATCACACCGCTGGTGGAGGCCATCGTGGAGCGCATGCGGATCGGCGGGCGGCTGTTTTACATTGGTAGTGGGACGAGTGGCCGGTTGGGCATACTCGATGCTTCAGAGTGCCCGCCGACTTTCGGCGTGCCCCACGAGTGGGTGATTGGGCTGATCGCCGGTGGCGATGGCGCGATTCGCATCGCCGTCGAAAGCGCAGAGGACGACGACGCGCAGGCGATCCAAGATCTGGATAAATACGACTTTGCTGACCCAGATATCCTGGTCGGCATCACCGCCAGCGGGACGACGCCCTACGTTATCGGCGGGCTCAAAGTCGCTCGCGAACGGGGCGTTAAAACGGGCGGCGTCACCTGCAACCCCGGTTCGCCTTTAGCACTAACAGCCGACTTTCCTGTCGTCGCAGAAGTTGGGCCGGAGTTCGTCACGGGTAGCACACGTATGAAGGCGGGCACCGCTCAGAAGCTGATTCTGAACATGATGTCGACCAGCACGATGGTGCGGCTCGGCCGAGTGAAGGGCAACAAGATGGTCGATATGAAGCTGAGCAACGCGAAGCTCGTTGACCGTGGCACGCGCTATGTGGCAAGTGCAACGGGCTTAGACAAGGCGGCTGCGAAAGCACTTTTGCTATCGGCCGGCAGCGTTCGCCGGGCTATCGAAGCGCACGAAAAGGCGCAGTGAACAGTACGCTTTAAAATAAAAAAGTGGACGCCTCAGGGAAAAAAGACGCCCACACAGTGAGATGAAGGAAAAACAAGTTTCAGGAATCAAAGAAAAGAACAAGAGCGGGTTGAATCGAAAAGCATCGTGAGATGCACTTCCGAATGAGCTACTTACACTGTTTAATAGGTTAAGGGCGACAGAAGTAACCTTAAAAATGAAAAAAGCTGCAAGTAAAATACTTGCAGCTTTTTTTGTAGCTCTAGTTGTCTGTTTACTAACGGTTTATCACTTCAAGATCGTGACAGTGCCCTCATACTTTCGCTCTCCAATCGTCAGCAACCAGAAGTACACACCCTCTGTGACCTCGCTTTCATTCGGGCTCCAGCGCTCTTGCGGGTTTGTCGAGCTAAAGACAAGATTGCCGGTGCGGCTCACGACGCGGATTTCAAACGGCTCATCGCCTTCATAATCGACCCAGAACTCATCGTTGATGCCGTCGTCGTTAGGGGTGAACACCGAGGGCGTGGCAGGCAACTCTTCGATGCGCACGATAAAGGCGCCCATCGTCGCGGTGTCTTGGCAACCGCCCAAAGCGGTGGCCGTGAGTGTTACGGTGTAGTCACCTTCGAGCTGATAGAGGTGCGAGGGGTTCTGCTGGTTAGACGTCACGCCATCGCCGAAGTCCCAGAACCAGGCCACCGCATCCGGGGTGAGGTCGGTGAAACTGATGTTGGCAGCCGGAATGTATAGCGTGTCCGTCGTGTCTTGGCTGGCCGTGAAATCAACCTGAATGGAATCCAGCACCTGAATGTTGTCACGCACGAGCATGGCCGTATCCACACACTGGCTATCCGGCCCGGCATAGGCGATCAGCATCGGCTGATAGACGCCCACGTCTTCATACGTGTGGGTCGGTTCGAAGGCCGAGGAAGTCGAATCGTTGCCAAAGAACCACTCGTAAGCCGTGGCATTCGTGCTGTAATTCGTGAAGTTAACCTCAAGCGGTTGGCAGCCACGTTCTGGTGCGAAAGTGAAGTCCGCGACCGGCTCCGGGAAGCTCGTCAGGGTGATGGTGACGGAATCGGCACAGCCGTTCTCCTCAACACGCACCTGATAGTCAACGGTGTAACCAGAGTTCGTGATCGGCGGCGTGATGTTCACGCTGTCGCAGGTCGGGCAGTCGACGCCCGCGCTTGGTGTCCACTGGAAGGCCGCAGCGCCAGTGCCGGCCGTGACATCCACCGCGATGGCGTTGCCATAGCAAACACTGTCGCCAGTCACTTCAAAGTCGATTTCCACGCTGGGCTTCACTGCCACGGTCACCGTGTCTTGTGCCTGGCAACCGTTGGCGTAAGTTGCCTGCCAGATGTAATCCGTGGTCGTCGCCGGGCTAACGGTCGTCGTGGGCGAGGTGCTGCCGGAGTGCAACCACTGGCCATTCGCGCCAGCAGGGGCCGAGGCGGTGATGCTCACACCCAGCGCGGCGACATCGTCGCACAAACTGCGGTAGTTGTTGTCGGTGTCAATATCCGCATCAAAATCGGGCCCGATACCGGCAATACCGACGAACACACTAGCGGTGTCCTCACAGCCGCTGCCATAGCTGGCCGTCAAGGTATAAGTGGTAGGAACCGTGGGCGAGGCCACCGGATTGGGTGCGTTGGGAGTGCTCAGGCCGGTGGTGGGGGTCCAGCTATACGTCGCGCCAGCGCCGATATTGGCGATGTTCGGCTCCAGCTGCACACTGCCGGATTGCGGGCAGATCGGGTCCACGGTCGGAATCGTGATCACCGGCAGGTCTTCAACTTTGACGGTCACCGGTTGCGGGTCGCTGTCGCAACCACCGCGCGTAACCACCAGTTCGTAGGTCGTGGTTGCCGCCGGTGAAGCCAACGTGAAGCCGGAGTTAGGATCTGCCAACCCTGTCGTGGGCGACCAGGAGAAGCTGTAATCCGGATTGTTACCATGCGAGAGCACGCCAATGCCGACGCTGTCGCCGCCGCAAATCGTGAGATTGTCGTCGTCCGGCGAGATGGTCGGCAGCTGCGTCACGCTAACCGTAACCGTGCTGCTGGCCGTTGCCAAACTCGAGACACAGCCCGTGGTGTTGTCCGTGACGACCAGGGTATAGGTGGTCGTGGTAGTCGGTGATGCAACCGGGTTCGCAATATTGGGATTGCTCAAACCAGTTGCCGGGCTCCACTGATAGCTGTAGTTGCCAGAACCGGCTATGGCACTGCCGTTGAGCGTCACATCATCGCCCACACAAATCGTAACTGCAGCACCAGCATCGGCAACTGGTTGCGGCTGAACGGTAACCGTCACCTCTTCGGGTGCTTCCAAGCTGCAGCCATTGCCGTCTGTCATCTGCACCTCGAAGGTGGTTGTTGCGTTGGGGTTGAACGCCGGATTTTGCGGGTCGGTCACGTTCACACCAATCGAAGGTGTCCATGAGAATGTGTAGGGCGCTGCGCCAATGGGTATCAAAGTCGTGTTGACCGCCGGCGCGCCTTCACACTTTTCGATATCCGGGTCGGGTATCGTCAGCGAGGGCGTCGGATTCACGTTTATCTGAACCGTATCAGGTGTGCCTGTACATCCGCCGCAAGTCGCACGGAGTTCGAATTGACGCGAGACTGACAACTGCGAAACGATGACCTGCTGGGTCGTACCCACAACGCTATCCAAAGCCAGGTCTACCCACTCGATTGTACAACCGCCAGTGTCAGCCGCCGGATGATTGACATTACCGTCAAGTGTAAAATCAAGGTTGGCGCAAATGGTCTTGTCGGGGCCAGCAGAAATAATCGGACGTTGTGCTACTTCGATCGTTTGAGTCGTGTCAACAATACACACCTGACCTGATGCAGACAGGGAAATATCAAAAGTTCCCGAGAAGGGATAGGCCAAAGTGAAGGGCCCAATGCCTGCGCTGCTGGCGGGCTGCGCAGCATTAAATGACCAACTGTAACTGACCGCGCTGGTGTCGGGTCCTAAGAAGGAAACCTCAACTGTTTCGCCTTCGCAGATTTCAGTTTCGGATAAAGCGAAGTCCAAACCGGGCTCTTCCTCAATATTAACCGTTACGGCCGCACTCTGAATCAGACAGGTGTCTTGCACAAACATGCGGTATTGACCGGAAAGCGTCGGGGTAAAATTAATACTGGGCCCAATGCCAATCGAGCCACCATTGGGGTCTTCCCAGATGTAGGTGTAGGCGCCCAAGCCTCCGGTAGCCTGCCCTTCGAGCGTTACACTGTCGCCCTCGCAGACGAATTTGGCTTGGCTGATGGTGGCGATATCCAGCACTGGGTCGGCATAATCCGTAGATATCGTAATGAACCAGTTGCCTGGCACCACGCCGCAGGTGTCTTCCACCTCAAGCTTGACCGAAAACGAACTATCTGCTACGACTTCCAGAATCGAGTCGGTACTGATCGTATCCAGCCCCACGATCCATCGATAAGTCAGTTCGTCCTCAGGCCTGAAATTCCCAGTGATATCCGGGTTAACGATAACCGTGTCGCCCTCGCAAGCATTAAAAACCGTAGGTGACACCAGATTGATTGTATCGCTATCTTCGATACGCAGCACCAGTTCCTGCGCAGCCTGGCCATTCGAAATCGCACGGAAAACAAGCGAGTCATTCGGCTCGGTCAGGGTGTCGGACGCCGCCTCAAGCGGGAGGATAATGCTGTCAATGCCGGGAGGGAAGACCACAAAGGGCGGCAGCGGTGTGGTGAAATCAGTTACGAGGTTAACACTGGAGCCCGAATAGTCCAGGAAGGTCGTATCGGTGGTGCCAGCAGAACCCGCCGGGCGCTGCACCCGAATATTCGCCTCATCGCAGCCTTCTTTAATCACGAAGACACGCTGGCAGCTGTCGTTCAGACCGGCAAACTGTGCACCGGGCACCGACAGCGGGTTGCCGAAGCTACCAGCCTCCAGAAACACCGCACTATCGTAAGAGGAGTCGCCACCATCACCGATCTTAAGTTCCAGTAAGTAAGTATCGCAGGGGTTGAGGCCACTGGCTACCGCGGTGAATACATCCGTGTAGCCGTCAAACATAAAGTCGGGCATTTCCGCAGAAGCCTGTCCAAAGGGCGTGTCCGAGGGATCGTTTGAGTTGTAAACCCCAGGGTTGTTTACCAAGTTGACGTTGTTGATCGAAACCGGTGTTGCTGTGCCAGGAATCAAGGCGATGTTCTGCTTGCCGACGATGCCAGGGCCTGAGATAAAAAAGGCAAATACGTCGTTGAAAGTACTGTTGGCAAATTCGTTGTACTCTTCTGAAGCGAAGATGTAGCGAAAGAAAACGCTATCACGATCGGGTACGAACGAAAAGCTGAACACCGCTGCATCGTTAACAGCCACTGACACCAAACCAGCCAAGTCTGCATCCGTACCACCGCCAGTGATCGAACCGGTCGCGTCATTGGTGTTCGGTACTTGGGTTTCGATATCAGCCACATCGCCCGTAGATAAAATGATGCCCCCCGGCACGCCAATCGCAGGAGTGCCGTTGTTTCGCGTAAAGGAACCGATAGACCCGTTATCGCCCGTAAAAACAGGGTTAAACGCCACCACACCCGGACCGGAAAATGCGTCGAGATACTGCTGCGGCGTCTGCCCAGTCGTCACAGTGATTTGTGCGAACGATAAACTTGCTGCGAAGAACAGGATCACCGGCAAGAGCAGGAACAGTCGAATGGTGTACTGAAGAGGGCGTTGCATAAGCAGTAGGGCGCAGTTTATCTCAAGGTTAAAGATACGCCATTCGTTGGAAATGAGCCACCAAAACAGCCGAGTTCCTTGTATTCGCACCCAAACGGGCAGGCTAACCTACTCAACGGCGTTTGAGGTGTAGCCGAAAGTAGGCATTGAAT
>CAZTEZ010000031.1:0-3324 GCA_964611815.1 uncultured Bacteroidia bacterium
ACAAAATGACGAAGAAGCAGCTCTGGGACAGATTCCAGGGCACGCTTCGGCGCGTTGAAGCTGCCACCGCAGGCGAGCACCACGAAACCGAGTCCGAGCAGCAGGCGCGGATTGAACGCTTGTTGAAGGATTACGCGGACTTCAGTGCGTACTATTTCCCGCACGACCACCGCGCTGAGCTCGCCGACTTTCACATCAAAGCCGCGAACACCATCAAAAAGCACAAGCTGCTGATGATGATCCTGTTTTGGTTTCGTGGGGCGGCGAAGTCTACGGTGCTGAAAATCGTGATCCTGTGGCTGTACTACAGTGGCGATTTCCGGCACCTGATCTACGTCTCGGCGACGTTTAATGGTGCCAAAGGCTTGCTGGCCGACCTGCAGGCCGAACTTGAGGCAAACGCACGGCTAAAGCGCGATTTTGGCGACCGCACCGGTGAGGGCACGTGGGCAGACGGCGAGTTCGAGACCAACGACCTCGTGTACTTCCGCGCGCTGGGGCGCAAACAGAAGCCGCGCGGTGCCAAGCGCAACGGCTATCGCCCGGACATCATCGTTGCCGACGACTGGGACGATGACGAGCTGTCGGCGAACCCTGCCCTCGTGAAAAAGGCGTGGGAGTGGTCGGCCAAGGCACTCTACAAAGCCATGGATATGGGGCGTGGGCGGTTCATTATCGCCAACAACAAAATCGCCAAAGACACGATTACGATTCGCTGGGAGCAAACGCTCAAGCGCATGCAAAAGACAGAAAGCGGCACCGGCAAACGCTTTGTGGTGTCCACGGTAAACGTGCTCGACAGCAACAACGCACTGACGTGGCCGCAAAACTTCACGCTGGCCGAGGTGCAAGAGGAAATCGAAATCCTCGGCCACGCCAAAGCGCAAACGGAGCTGTTCAATAACCCGATCGTAGAGGGGGCGGTGTTCAAAGAGGCGTGGCTCGACAACTGGGCCTACCCGCTGGGCTGGAAGAGCTACGATGCGCTGGTCGCATACTTTGACCCTTCGTGGAAGTCCACGGCCACCGCCGACTACAAGGCCATCGTGTTGCTCGGTGCGGTGAAAGGCAAACTGCACGTCATCGACGCGCTCATTCGCCAGTGCTCACTCGGCTTGTGTGTGAAATGGTTCTACGATCTGTATGAGCGCATCGAAAGCGAGAAGGTGTGCCACTATGTAATGGAGGGCAACTTTGCGCAAGACCTGCACGCGGATGCCTTCGAGGAGGAGGGCGGCAAGCGTGGCTATATCCTGCCGTTGCAGCTCGACAAGTCGCCCAAAGCGGGCAAGTACGAACGCATCGAAGCCATGTCGCCGCTGTTCGAGCGTGGGCACGTGGCGTTCAACACCTACAAAAAGAACGACGGCGACATGATCCGTTTGCGCGACCAGCTGCTGGCCGTCGAACGCGGCAGCAACTCGCCCATCGATGGCCCCG
Organism: uncultured Bacteroidia bacterium; assembly: GCA_964611815.1. Classification (GTDB taxonomy): domain Bacteria; phylum Bacteroidota; class Bacteroidia; order J057; family CAZTEZ01; genus CAZTEZ01. Next base: position 1,441 of record CAZTEZ010000031.1, read on the forward strand.
ATGCACTGCAAGGCGCTGTCTCGAAAATCCAGACGCTCGCCCGACAGAACAAAATGACCATCCGCACCGGCAAACGCCCCCGCGGCAAACGCCACTGGTAAGCACCGAGCTGGTGCGGGCCAACAACAGTCACTCGATAAACTATAATCAAATGCCATTCTTACGCAAAACAGACTACGACACCGTGATTCGCAACGACCGCCTCGATGTGGTGCTTAACGAAGACCCCTCACTGTTGACTGGCGCGGAGATGAAGGCCGAGAGCCAAATGAGCGACTATCTGAACCAGCGGTTCGACGTGGCGGCCATCTTCTCCGCTTTTGAGCCCGACCGCAATCACAGCATCGTCATGTACATGGTCGACATCACACTCTACCACTTGCACTCGCGCATCAACCCGCGCAACGTGCCGGAGCTGCGCGAGCGGCGATACGAGGACGCGCTGAAGTGGCTCAAGATGGTGGCCGACGGCAAACTCACGCCCGACTTGCCGCCACTTGAGACTGATAATTATGGGCAGCGATGGGGCAGCAACCCCAAGATGAGCCACCGCTACTAATACCTGCACACCACCTACCCACCCAAACCCCGTTCAAAACCCGTTCAAATGGCTTCACATCGCAAGTACTCTCGCCAAGGCAACCCTTATATCCCTCGCGTCAGTAACGCCGCCAAACAGCGCAGTATGGCGGGCGTGCTTTCCGACGTTCAAAAGGAGGAGCTCTTTCAGCTGATGAAGACCGCGCTCAACCGTACGTTTCAGGACATCGAAACGTGGCGGGCAGCTATTCGGCAAGCCGAGAACCCCGAGAACCCCAACCGCAGACGCCTGATTGAGCTGTACGCAGACCTTGTGCTCGATGACCACATGAGTAGTCAGCTGCGCATCCGTAAATCGGCCGTGCGCCAGACGGGTTTTCTGCTCATCAACAGCAACGGTGAGCCGGACGATCAGGCCAAATACCTGTTTATGCGCCCGTGGTTTAAGCATTTTCTGAATCACGCGCTGGATGCCGAGTTCTATGGCCACAGCGTGGTGGAGTTCTACTTCAAGCCAACGTCATCGTTTTACCCGCTGAATGTACCCGTTGAGGTGAGCCACGTGCAGCTCGTGGACAGGCGACACGTCGCGCCTGAGTTTGGGCTGATTATGCAGCACATCGGCGACACCCAAGGGTGGACAATCGAGAGCGTGGAAGAGGCGATTGAAGTGGGCGAACGCCGCAACCTGGGCGATTTGCTCAAATGTGCGCCGGCGTGGATATACAAAAAGAACGCAACAGCCTGCTGGTCGGAGTTCGCTGAGAAGTTTGGCAACCCCCTCCTGATTGCCCGCACGAGCAACCGCAACAGCGATGTGCTGGACAGACTGGAGGACACACTCAAAGGTATTGGCTCGATGGCCTACGGCCTGCTCGACGACAACGAGCAAGTAGAGCTCATCGAGTCCTCGAAAACAGATGCCCACAAGGTGTACGACGAGCTGATTAAACGCTGTGAGAAAGCCATCTCGAAAGTGATTACCGGCGTAACGATGCTGAGCGACGACGGCAGCAGCTACGCGCAAAGCAAGGTGCATGAGCTGGTGGCCAGCTACATCTTCGACGACGACCGCGACAACATGGCGTGGCTGATCAACGACAAGTTGATTCCGCTGCTCATCTCCAAGGGCTACCCGCTTGACGGGCTAACTTTCGAGTGGAACCTGCAGCAAGAGGAGACGCTAGAAGACCAGATCAAACTTTACGATTTTTTGCTGACGCATTACGATGTGGATGCCGAGCACGTGCAGGATACGTTTGGCGTACCTGTAGCACCCAAGCAGGCACCAGCGGCACCGCCAACCGAGCCCGATCCTGAGCCCGATCCTGAGCCCGATCCTGA
>CAZTEZ010000031.1:3424-16592 GCA_964611815.1 uncultured Bacteroidia bacterium
CAGCGGCACCGCCAACCGAGCCCGATCCTGAGCCCGATCCTGAGCCCGATCCTGATCCTGAGCCCGATCCTGATCCTGAGCCGGACGCGCAAGCGAGCTGGTGGGCAAACCTGATAGGCTCGCTCAAAAAAAAAAGGCTGACGGCGGCCACTCCCAGCTCCCACCAGTCGAGTGAGACAGTGGCCAACGGTATGCCGTGTTGCGGCGACTGGGCGCACACGGATATTCGGGCGGTGGATGAAGGCATTTTGAGCGCGATTTGGGCGGACATGCTGGCGGAGGTGTTTAGCCTCGATAACCCGAGCGCGTACCTCAACATGGCGCTCTTCAGCACTTTGGCCGACCAGCTCATGGAAGGCTTCAACCGCAACTGGAACCGCCGCGATAGCGACCCGCCCTGGGATGCGCCCGACCACGCGGCGCAGGCGTTCTATCAGGCCAACGTCTTTGCGTTCAGCGCGGCAAAGACCAAGGCGCAGATTTATGATGTGATTGACGAGCTTACAAATGCGAAGGGCAACACCCGCAGCTTTGAGCAATTCGAGGAGGCCGTCAAATCTAAAGGTATTTTCAACAAGCATAACCGCAACTGGCTGCGTGCCGAGTACAACCACGCCGTGGCCGCCGGGCAAGCGGCCAGTCAGTGGCTCGATATCGAGGACAACGCGCGCGCACTGGCCGAAAGTGGCGATGTACTATATCTGCGCTACGCCACCGCTGGCGACAGCCGCGTGCGGCCGGAACACGCCCGACTGGAGGGCATCACGCTGCCCTACGATGACAACTTCTGGAACACTTTTACACCGCCCAACGGCTGGAGCTGCCGCTGCACGGTCAACGAGGTGCTCGACCCGCCCAACCCAAGCGACCCCGCCAAGCTCAAAATTTCGCAGCTCAAGCGTGACACAAAGACTAGCCCCTACTTCGCGAAGAACTGGGGCAAGCAACCGCCGTTCGACATGAACAAGGGCTACGCCAAGACGTTCAACCCGGAAAGCCTGCAAGCCGAGCGCGACTATGGCATGAAGTCATGGGATAAGATTTACAGCCGACCGGCCAACCTCGCCCGCTACAAACCTCAAATTCAGAATAAAGAAGATTACGATGCGTGGTGGAATGAAATGGCCAGTGGCGAGCAAGCCACTGGCAAGGGCGGATTCTGGTTAGATAGCAAGCTTGGAAAGGTGGTCTGCGGCGAGACACTCAAGACGCATCCGTTTGACAGCAAACGACGGCAAGTTGAAGAGCGCTGGAAGTATTACAAAGAGGTCACAGATGTACTCAGCGACCCCGACGAGGTTTGGCACCGCCACGAGCAGAAGAAAGGCGGGATGTTCTACATCCGCTATTACGAAGACTATCCAATCATCGTGCGGGTAAATGAGCAAAAGGATAAAACTTTGGAGGCCACTACGCTCTTTCGCGCTGAACCCAAACCAAAAACCAAGGACGAAAAGACCCGACAAAACCAAAAGGAGGAGCGATTGAAACAAAACCGCACTGGCACCCTTATGTACAGAAAAACCTCCTGATATAACGTACAGGAGGTTGATGGTGCTTGTGTATCCGGCGCGTGGTATGTTGTACCACCCTTCGTATCCTCACACCGTGATCTACAAATATACAAAACCATGTCTAAAAATCAAGCCACTTGGGAGTTAGTAGCCATCGACAAAATCAGCCCCACGCTCAAGAAGTTGCAGGGTCGGATGGACAACATACGTCAAAAGACGGGTGGTCTGCTGGGTAAGTTTCGCGGCGCGTTCGGTAAAATGGGCAGCGCTGTGCGCAATATGTTCGGTAAAATGGGACGCGCTGGGCGTAAAGCGTTTGGGGATCTGGGTAGTGGACTCAAAGGGGTTGCTATGGAAATACCTGTCCTTGGCAAGGCGCTAACCCTATTATCGTCACCAATAGGGATGGTCGCAGCGGCCATCGGTGCAGTGGTGGCCGGGCTGGTGAAATCCGTGAAGGCGGCCTCGGCCTTCGAGGATGCGTTCTTGCCCATCCAGCAGCTCAACATGGACAAGCCGCGAGACGAGCTCGAAAAGTACAGGGGGCAGATACTCCGCGCGAGCGATGCCACCGGCGTGGCCAATACCGAGATGGCCGCCGCGTTTTACGACCTCCAGAGTGCCACCGGGCTCTACGGCGACGACGTGGAAAAGATGGTGACGCGCATCGGGCAGTTCAGCTTCGCCACCGGTGCCGACCTCACGCAGTCGGTGAACTCGGCCGCCAAAGCCATCAACGCTTGGGGGCTGACTGTGGATGACATGGACGGCTTTATGAAAGCCAACATCGCAACCGTGCAGCTTGGTGTCACGACCTTCGACGAGCTGGCGACCAATCAAGTGGAGTACGCCGGTGCGGCGGCCTCGGCCAACCAGTCGGTGGTGGAAGCCAACAAGCTTTTTGCTGCGTTCACGGCGGCCTCCAAGGACTCGGCCACGGCCGCCACCATGACCAAGACCGCCTTCCAAGGCATGACGCAAGGTTCTTTCATCAAAAACATGGAAAAGATCGGCGTGGCCGTCTTCGATGCCCAGGGCAAGATGCGTGGCATGAGCGAGATTGTTACCGACTTGCAGCCCAAAATCAGCAAAATGAACGACGTACAGTTCGCCAAATTGCGCAATGAAATCGGTGGGCCAGAGGGCTTGCAGAACATGCTAAACACCGTGCGCTCGCAGGGCGAAACGCTTGTTGACACGTTCCAGAAATTCGACAAGAGCGTCGAGAGCGCAGACATTAACGCGCTGATAGAAACCGCGAACGGCAACGTCTCGAAGCTCTGGCAGATGGTTACGAACAAACTGAACAACGCGATGACGCGCATCGGGCGTAAGATACTGCCCTACATCATCAAGGCGCTGCATTGGGTGCAGGGTATCATGGATCGTGTATCTGATAAGACCAGCAAGACGGGCGGATTCTTTGCCAACATCGTCAAGATTGCGAAGCGTTGGTGGAAAAACCTGCAGCCGATCTTTCAGGTCATTCAGCGCATTGCGGGTATCGTCTGGGATATTACCTCTGCGTTGTTCGAATGGGTGGCCAACAGCGAGATCATGAGCGGTGTGTTTGATGCCATGGGCTGGGTGATCGAAAGGGTGGCCGACTTCGTGAATATCGTCATCGATACGTGGATATGGCAATTCAACAAAGTGAAGGAAATTGCACAGTGGGTGAGCAGGAAGGTCAATGAATTGACCAATGGCATTTCCAACTTCGCCAACAAGGTGACCTTCGGGCTGCTCGGAACTAGCAACGAGGAGCGTGTACGTAACGAACAGGCCGAAGCGATGCGTAAGCAGCAAGCCGATGCGATGCGTAAGCAGCAAGCCGACGCGCAGGTGATGGCTTTGGGTGAGCAGTTCTTTAACGCCAATCAGACCGAACAGCAGAAGGCACTGCAAAAGCTACAGAACTCAGTGGATCAGAACATCAGCCACATGGCGACGAAGTTGCTGGGTGCTGACACCAGGATCACGATGGACAACGTGCAGTCGCTGTTGAACGCACAAGGTGGCAGTGGTGATCCCAATGCTCCGGAGGCGGCAAAAATGCCTGGCACCAAAGGCTTCTTCTCGAAGCGCGACAAGAGCAAGAAAGACAGCGACCGCATGACCTCCATCATGGGCGGTGGCAAGCAGGTGAAAAACATCAATATCAAAATAGACAAACTGATTGAAAAGGTGATCTATGAGATGGGCGGCAACGCCCGCGAGGACGACCGCAACCTTGAGAACCGCATCAAGACGCTATTGCTGCGGGCAATTAACGACACCGAACTATCGGCTGAATGACAATCACTATGAACAACGATGGACTGAAATTCAAGAACCCGCCAGACTTCAAGGCCTTCCAGCGATGGTATAACAAAGACCTGCCGCGTAAGGTGGGGATTACGGCCAATACCTTCTTCAAAGAGAATTTTAGGAAGCAGGGCTTTGATGATGGCGGTGTGCGCAAGTGGGAGCCTCGCAAGCGTACGCGCCGCCGTGGGCGCGGCGTACTGATGGATACAGGCCGATTGCGGCGCAGCATCCGGGTGCTGCAACGCTCACCCGGGCGGGTGGTGATTGGCACCAAAGACATCCCCTACGCGGTGATCCACAACGAGGGCGGTATCGTGCGCCCGAGGGTAACGCCCAAAATGCGCAAGTGGGCGTGGGCGATGTACTACGCCAACAAAGGCACGGCTGAGGCAGCCTTCTATAAGAACCTCGCGCTGACCAAGAAGACACGGCTGACCATTCGTATTCCAAAACGCCAATTCATTGGCAACAGCCGGACGCTCGACCGCAAAGTGAAGGAGGTGATTATGCAAGACCTTCCGCGCTTTTTCGGCCAGCGGTGAACACGATTTGAACGACACCTGAAAATGACACGATTATGAAAACGCTTTACACCGGCATCATCGACCGCCTGACGGCCAAGGCCCCTGCCATAAAAGACATTGACCTGTACAACGCGCAGTTTGAGTTCGAGGACATTCAGCGCCCCATCACCTACCCGGCGGTGTTCGTGGAGTTCGCAGACGTTGCCTGGGAGAGCCAAACCAGCACGGCCACCCACCGCCACCAGCGCGGCAACTATGTCTTGCGGCTATACGTGGCGCAGGAGACGTATGGCGAAACGGACAGTCGCAGCGTCGATCGCGTGAACGCCCTGCAGATGTTCGACGTGCTCGACGAGGTAGCCGCCGCACTCATGGGCTGGTCGCCACAGGGCTACACGGCGTTTCAGCGGGTGCGTACGACCGTTCAAGCGGTGTACGGAGAGCTGAGTGTGTACACCATGGAGTTCCGCACCGAGGGCAGTGAATGTATCGAGCGCGTGGATGCGAACTACACAGCGGCCGAACCTGAGCTGGTGGTAAAAGGCGAGTACGACGAAGAGCGCGACGGTGTGGACAGCCGACCGGAGCGGCCAGAGAGTCCGTTTATTCTGCCGGAGTAGGGGTATAAAAAAAGGGCAACCCGTAGGCCGCCTTTTCCTTTGGAAATACATAATCAACACTGTTCAATAATCAAGCCTCCTCCCTGATAATCTGCTCGACGCGACCCACAGAGAGGTAGAACTCTGTCGCCACCACCTCAATGGCTTGCCGCGCGCTAAACGTGTACGTGTACTGCCTGTCGTTGGCGGTGTGGTATACATGCTCGATCTCCAGCAGCGCATTGAAGCGTGCGATCAGGTCGGCGTTGCGTTTGGCGTTCAGTTCTTTGTCGCGCATGGGTGTGTTCGGTTGTAGCGTAGTGGGTTTAGTCGTTTGCGGGTTTGGTCAAGGCGTGCTTGAAGAATTGCTGCGCCTGATAAATGAGCTTGGGGAGTTGTTCGGGCGTGTAGTCGTTCAACGGCTGGTGGCCGTGGCCGTACTGGATGCACCAGTTGTTGATGCGCTCCATATCGGCTTTGCCGTTGTGGCGCGTCCAGCCTGCAGCGCGAGCGTAGCTGATGACCTTCTTGCGCTGAGTGTCAGCAGAGCGGCCATCGGGCGAATCCAGCGCGCGGATCATATCCATGGCTTCGTATTTGGTGAGCGCGCGCAGGCTGCCGGTGCGGCCTTGGGTAAACGCATCGATGTACGCTGCGCGCTCGTCCATGAGGTTGTTTTGCACCAGCAGCCTAATCAACAGCTTCTTTTGGCCGGGTGTGATTTTTGGGAGGTTGGTCATGATTAAAATGGAGTGTCGAAAGTAGCTGTGTCGTCTTGTCTGCCACCTTGGGCGTAGGCCGTGTCGATGGCGGCGTGGTCGGTGTTGCTCTCGCGTGGGATTAGCCCGTCGTCTGAGCGCCAGTCAGTAAACCGTCCGTTGTACTTATCGAAATAGGACTTGACAACGCCCGTGCCACCACCGCCGCGGTTTTTTGCCATGATCAGCTCGCACAGGCCGTAGGTGTTGTTACCCTCCTCGTCTTTGTCGAACCCATAGTACTCCGGCCTGAATAACATGACGACCTGATCTGCGTCCTCCTCGATGGCGCCTGACTCGCGCAAATCGCTCATCATGGGTCGCTTGTCGGGGCGTGCCTCGCAGTTGCGGTTAAGTTGACTAAGTAGCACCACAGGCACCTGCATGTCTTTGGCAATGACTTTGAGCGTGCGGCTAAAATAGCGCACGCGCAGGTCGTTGCGCTCAAAGTCTCTGTTGGTGCTGATGAGCTGGAGGTAGTCTACGATTACGAGTTGCGTGCCATAGTCGATGATAGACTTGCGTGTCTGTGCGCGCATATCGGCCATTGTGATCGCTGCCTTGTCGACAATCTGGAGAGGCATTTTGGAGAGCTGGTCGAGCGCATACACATATCGCTGCTGCTCGTGTGGTTGCAGGCAGCCGCGCTCGGTTGCGTGCGCATTGACACCTGCAATGCTGACAGCCATGCGCTGGATCAGCTCGCGTTGGGTCATCTCCAGAGAGAAGTATAGGACAGGCTTGTTGTTACGCAGGGCATGTATCGCCAGACTCAAACCAAGCGCAGTTTTACCCATGTGGGGGCGCGCAGCAATGACTGTCAGCTTGCCAGCTTTAAGGCCATCTGTCTTGTAGTCCATATGGTGTATGCCCCAACTCAGACCCCCAATGTAGTGGCGCTGCTGGGCGTACATGGTGGCGCGGTGGTCGTAGTCATCCAGCAGCTCTTGGGCAATGTCGGCGGTCTCCTGTGTGTTGGCGCCAAACTGATCGGGGTGTATCTCAAAGAGCATCTGCTCGGCCTCGTCGAGCGCGTCATAGACATCGTGTTCGGGGTCAAGCGCGGCCTCTGCAATGTGTGTCGCCACTTGTATGAGCTTGCGGCGCATCCACTTTTCGAGGAGAATGTGCGCGTGGTACTCCAAGTTGGCAGCGCCAGTGACGCGGCTGGTGAGCTCCGCGAGATACACAGGCCCACCGACGGTCTCCAGTGTACCCAGTTTGCGCAACTGCTCGAAGATAGTATGCAGGTCAATCTGGATATTACTCTCTGCCAGCGCATTCATGGCCTCGTAAATGAGCCTGTGCGCACGCACGTAAAACGTATCCTCGCGCAGGAGGTGCTCCACTTTGTAGAGGCTATCGCCTTGCATCAGGATGCCCCCCAACACCGCCCGCTCCACCTCCGGCGCAGCAGGAGCTGTGCGGCCTTGTGGGGGCGCGGGTACGGGGGCGGTGTCGGGCTGTGCGGGGCTACTCACTTATCCAGTCTGATCAAGGGGTAGAACATCAGGCCGCCGTGCATCTCCGGTTTGCCGCTAACGTCCAGCTCGTAAGCCGTACTCTTTTCTTTCGTGTCTGGGTAAACCGTCCAGAAACTCTCGCGCACCAGTTTGGCGGCATACACCACTTGTGGCTTTCCGATACTCAAGTCGCCTTCAGGGTCGTCTGCTAGGAAAACTTGGCCGTGGTTGATCGCAATCGTGACAGTGTCGTTTTTCAGCCATTCGCAAAGTGCTTTCGTCGACTTCAAGTGCGCCTTATCATTGACGCGCAGTTTCAGTGCGCCATGTTTGCCGCGTTCGTTTTTGATAATTTTCATAATGAGTGGTGTTGTGGGTGGTGGTTAATCGAGGGGGGAAGGGTTCATCGCATCCCATTGAGCTGTGAATGGAGTGCGCTGGCAATGCGTGTAGTAGTTACCAGGCCAGCGGCAGAGCTCATCTAGGCCTTCTTTACTCAGTCCTGCCCGGAGTGCCTCGCGGGCTTTAAGCAGAGCTTGATATTTCTTGGTCGCCGCTTCTGGGTTGCGGAGTGCCCAAAAGCGGCCTTCGCCGTAAATCCAAGAGCGTTCGCGGTCGCACAAGAATAGTTCAATAAGCGTGTCAGAGTCACGTCGGTAGTCGAATGGCGGCCTTTTCATTTTTTTGCATTGTTAATGTCTTGGATAGCGTAGCGCACGTCGATGCTGTCAGCGTGCGCGCGAATGACGCGGTGAGGAATTGCGATGGTGTCGGTGGTGGCCTCCGGCGCGGGTGTCGGCTTACGTTCTGCGGCGATAATCAGCGCGGCGGCCAAGATGCCGCCAACGCCAGCGATGATCAGTGCCAGCAGTACGAGCCCGAAGGGCAGGCGGTTGGGGTTTTTCATGGTTAATGGGGTTCAGTCGATACCGTCTTGCGTCGGTCGAGCTCGGCCGTGAGTAGGGCGATCATTTCTTCATAGCGCTTTACCTCCTGGCGTGTTGTGGCCGAGTGCTTGTTGAACTTCATTTGACGCATCAAATCTTGCTTCGTCGAGCTTAGGTTGTGGCGAGTGTTGCGCAGCTCGTCATTCAGGTCTTTTAGGCTGGCCTCGTGCAGAGCCTCGGACTTGAGGTTACTGAACAGCCGACCGCTGAACAGCTCGCGCGCGGCGCGGATGCGTTTGGCGATTTCCGCTTCTGTCATCCGGATGTACAGGATGTAGCTCACGGGCATGTCTTTGGGCTCGCCCTGCCAGCGGTGCTTGTACATCTCGCTGAACATATCCAGCGACTCGCGCTTGCTGTAGCCGGTGTCCAGTGCTAGCTCCCAGACCGTCAGGTCGCCCAGCTGGCAGTGAATGACGGCCGCTATCTCGATTGCGAACGGCTCCATCTTTTTGACGATGTCGCCGCCGATCCGAAAGTTTGCGCCCTTCTGGTAGCGTACGTTGTGTTGCGGGCGGATCGTCGTCTGGGTGCGGTTGCGCAGCTTGCCGCCGTTCCAGTCTTGCGACATGGGCAGCTCGGGCAGCCCAGCCATCCAGTTTTCAATATCTGCTTTGCTTACGTCGCTCATGGCCTGTTGATGATTTCGATGTTGTCTTCTACTAAGTCTGTTTCCAGCCAACACATGAGGCGTACAAACGCAGAGCTGTGAATGTCTTTGAGCCCAAGGCAGCCAATAAGGTGGCCGCGATTAACGCCAGCTTCGTCGGCGGCCTGCTCGTAGGTCAGGCCGCGCTCGCGCAGCCTCCGCTTCAGTGCGTAGGCCAGCGCTTCGCGGTCTATGGTCGGGTGGTTGCTCATTTCGCGTCCTTTTTCTCGGCTTTGGTGTCCACGTAGAATGTTTCATCTTGTACCACCTCACACTTGATGGTGTCCAGTGTGCCGTCGGCGGCCAGCTCCTCACGGTTAGCGATGATCTTGTCTTTATCCAAGGACTCTTTCACTTTGATAAAATCGGTCAGATTGTGATCTTTGACGAGTTCTAGCACAGCCTTCCACGTAAATCCGCGCTGATTTTTAAGCTTGGGTGTGCCGATACGAAATCCCAGAATGCCATGCGTGAACGCCTTGCTGCGCTTTTTGTCAAACTGGTCTTTTTGGGTCATAGCGTGAGCGTGTAGCGTGTCAAAGTGCTCGTCCATGATTTCCTCTTCGGCGTTAATTTTGTCGACGAACTTCTCGCGGACTTTGGTCAGCTGCTCCTCCATCTTGGCTTTAAGACCATCGCGGCGTGATTCAGCTAGTGAATACTGCTCAAGATGCTCTTCAATTTGCGTGTCGGAGAGGTTAGTGTTGGGGACTGTTGTTGTTTTGCGTGCCATGATTGTAATGATTAAAAGGGTTGTAATAAAGGTGTTGAAAGGTCAGGTAGTTTAGTTGGGGTTGTAATCGGTGAGTAGCTCGGCCAGTCTGGCGCGGCGCATCAGGTCGTAGAGCTCGTCTGGCGGCAGCAAGTAGCCGAGTATCGGCGATTCACCTTCCCGTTGGGGGTTGATCGTCCAGTGTGTCCATTTGATCACACTGCGATATTCCAACCCGCCGGGCAGCAGGGTGTACACCGCGCGGATCATGCTTGGGTTATGCGCCTCGCGGAGGTCGGCGTTCTCGCAAATGGCCTGAATGAATGCCTTGTCGCGGTTGGCGTACTGGCGATCCCACCAGTTCTGGAATACGCGCGACTGTACGATGGTCTCGATCCTGTCCAGGTCGTTGATCTTCAGCGTGCGCTGTAGGTAGGTGCGTGCGCGCTGTGTGCGCAGTGATGGGTAAAAACCATCCTGCATGTCTGTGAGGTTGATGATTTGTTCAGATACTTTCATGATGAGTGGTGGATTAAGATTTAGCTTAGGGTGAGTTGCTTACCCGTTGTCGGTGGGGTAAAGACTGATGAGTAGCGCCTCAGTAATGGCTTCTTCGGTGCGTTCAGACACGCGCTTGGCGTTCATGATGTCCTGACGCAGCATACGGTAATTGGGGCAGTTGTTGTAATACCAGCGGATGGCATTGGGGTCGTTGATGCCCATCACATGGCACACATCGCGGGTGACTACCTTGCTGGGTTTCGTCAAAAACCGCAAGCGGCGGGTGTTGCCGATTCTGTCCCAGAACTCGGGGCCACCGGATTTGTTCTTGCGGCGCAGGTAGTCCAGTTTGGAGTGCAGCTCCTCGACACCGGCAATGACTAGCCCGGCGTGAAACTCCGTGTTGTCATAGATAGTCTGCAGCGTCTTAATGATGCGCTCGATGATTTTACCGGCATCGTCAATAATCAATACCGGCTCGTTGGCTTTGTTCAGCTCCTCGCTGATGGCCACAACCATATAGTCGATGCTGCCCTCTTTGTTGATGCCCATCACGCGCAGTATCTCGCGCAGAAAGTCGCCCACGCGCATGGTGCCGCGGCAGTGTACGTAATAGGCGTTGGGGTTTTCTTTGGCGTAGCTGCGCAGGGCAGTCGTTTTGCCCATGCCGGGGTTGCCCACGATGGCCATCAGCCTGCTGTTCTCTTGTGCCTCTCGGCAGAGGTCATAGATGGCGAGGAAATTGGGGGTTTCCAGCGTTGGCCAGTCGTTGATTTTCAGCTCTGCGGCAATGGTGTTCCAGCGGTCGATGCTGACAGTTGCCCAGTCGCCGTTGCGGATGGCCGACATCTGCGCCGGAGAGATGCCGAGCGTCTTGCTCAGCTTGTTCGCGCTCATGCCATTGCCGATGCGCTGCTCGATGGCATCGACTATGAGCTCCGCGCGCGCCTGCGGGATTGCAGGCTGTGTTTTCTGCCCGTTTTTTGTGGGCTTTTCTAGGGTCGTTGTTGACATAATGAGTGGGTTTAAGTCGTTTTTGAGTGGGTATTGAATGCCATTTGAACGGCATATTGTCGGTCTAAAAGTCTTCGTCTGCCGGTCGTCGCCGTCTCACGCGCGCGCCATCGCGGCCATCGCCATATTCTGCTATCGCTTTTCGTTGTCGACTCTGCGCGGGGCGGTGGCTGGTGGTGTAATCATTCTCGACGCGCACCGGCACAGGCTGTTCGCGCTCGGCCTCGCCTTGGCGGGTGTCGTTGTCCTGCATAAAGGTTTGGGTGAGGTAGCTGCTCTCCGCTGCGTTCTTGTCTACTTTGCCGGCATCTGCCATACGGATATTTAGTGCGTCTTCGTTAAACTCGCCTGCCACTGCCGCCTCTGCATCTGCACGCAGGCGACTGATCTCAGCTTTGCGGGCAGCGTCCACGGCTGCGTTGTGTCGTTCGACGCGCTGCATTTCGGCGATGTCCGCCTGTGTCATGCTGGCGCGGGTGCCATGGATGCGCACCGCTTGTTCCAGCGCGTCGATATACGCCCCGGGCTGGTAGCCGCCCTCGCGGGTGCCGGTCGCTTCGTACAGATGGATCGTGCTCAGGTCGGCGAGGTCGTAAAAGGCGTAGACCAGGCCTTCGTTCAGGTCGCGCACCTGCTCCCAGTCGTTCAATCGGTATTCAACCTTTACCTTATTCACCTCTATTCTGACCAAGCTGCTGCGCACAGTAATCAATGTCCGCTCCCAGAACAGCATCACTTGCACCTCGGTGGGCACAGCGTTGGCGTTGGGGCTGGCACTGGCCTTGTACACCGCCATTGGCGAGGCTTTGCCGTGTGGCTCGTAGTGGTTAAAGTGCGCAACGGCTTCCGCTATTTGTGCCAGCAAACCTGCTTTTGTTGGGAGTGCAGACTGCTGGGCTTTTATCCATTCGGGGCTTGGGCGGGCGTTCTTGCGGCGGCTCAATACGCCCTCGCCCAGCCAATTGGGGTGGCGGTTGCCTTCGTAATTGTGGAAGGTCTGGAACCAACGCTCGATGCGTTTGTCGCGGGCGTTGCCCACCTTACTGTTGCGGGCTATGGAGTACTCTTTTTCTTGTGCTTTGCGCATCTTGTCAATCGCGCTGTATTTCTGCACCGATAGCCCTGTCATCCGTTGCAGCAAATCCGTGGTCTCTTTGGCTTTGGCCGCGCTGCTGTTGTCCATCACCAGTTCGCAGGGCACCTTGCCGCTGAAACCCACCGCCATCTTCAATGCCTGGCGGAGTATCCACTGGTTTTCGTTGTTGCCCACCGCGTACCCAAGTATCGCCAGACTGTGCCCGTCGATGACCGGGATAAAGTCGATGAACCCGACCTTGCCGTTGTCTTTTTTGTAGGCCAAATTCAGTCGCGTACCATCCATCTCCCACACATCGTTGGGCGAGGCGGGGCCGTGGCGCAATACATGCGCGCGCCGGGTGTTGCGGTAGTGTTCTTCGCCGTATCGCATCTCTGCCACGCGGCCTTTCACGTCTTTGCGGGCGCAATAGGTCTTGAGCGTCGAGAACGTTGGCTGCTTCTCGCCCTGTATCTCACAGGCCTTTACCAGCAGCTCGTGTACCTCGCGCAATTTGTAGGTCGCGCCCATGGCCAGATAGTGCTCGGCCACAAACTTGTGCCAAGCCGTCAGTTTCGCGCGGTTCTCGTTGCCTTTGCGCGGCAAATCAATGACTTTAACCGCCGCCGAATGCGTATCTAGCGTGTCATCGCTGGCCGTCAGCTTGCGTTTCAGGTAGCGGGTGTTGGCCCAGTTAATATACGGATTGCCCAGCTCGGGCAGTATCGCGGTTACGGCCTTGTAGTAGTCTGCTTTGCTGCCAAAATCATAGGGCAGGGCTTCGCGTCTGGGTAGCCGATAGACTTTCAGTATCGACGCAAAAACGCTGGCCGCCGCCGCCAGATCAATGGCTTTGTCTTGTACGTAACCGGCGTTCAAATAGCATTCAAGGAACTGCGCCCGGCCGTGCTGGTGCGCCCACTTCAGCGCACCGCGCAACAGGCTCTCACTCTGCATTACCTCATCCTCTGCCTGCGCCGCCACTTCTGCGGCCAGCCGGGCTTTCAGCTCCGTTTGCGTGGGCAGCTTCGCCCGGGTGCGGGCGGGGATGCTGCCGTACAGCACGTGCACGGTTCCGTCTAACGTGACCTTTTGCCAGGACTTG